>DATIRA010000308.1:0-3112 GCA_035470225.1 Steroidobacteraceae bacterium
TTCTACCGGCGTGTCGAGGTAAAGATTCAGGCCGTAGAACGGTCGCATCCCGACGAAGGCGATTTCGTCGACATCGTGGGGATCGATCAGCTGGTGGATCTCCACGGCCATCGCGCGCGCGTCACGGTCCGACTTCCAATACGCCAGCGCGCCCTTGGCGCCCAGCAGCAGCAGCGCCGTGACGGCGGCGGTCGAGGCGAGTCGCCGCATCGTCAGCCAGTCCCAGCCCGCCAGCGCACGCGCGGTCATCAGCGCAAGCGGCGCGAACAGCGGCAGCACGTAGAGCTGCAGGCGCGAGCGGGCGAGGCAGAAGATCACGAGCGGCAGAAAGAACCACCATGCCAGCAGCAGCCAGTCCCGGTCGCGACTACCGAGCCGCTTGCGGAAGGCGGACCATGCCTTGCGCGGGCCGCCAGCGGCGATCAGCGCCATCACCGTCCACGGCAGGGCGCCGACCAGCAGCACCGGTAGATACACCTCGAACGCGCCGTACCACTGGGCATTGCGCTGGTGCTTGGCGGTGAAGACCCGGTCGTAGACCTCGTAGCCGAGAAAGTACCCGAGCCGGTCGGGCTCCTGAGCGATCAGCACTCCGAACCAGGTGAACGCGACCACTGCGAACAGCAGGAGCCCCATCGGATCGAACAGGGCGCGCAGCGAGCGGCGCTCGTGAAAGGCCAGCATGGCGATTACTGCGAACAGCGGCAGCAGCCCGGGCGGCCCCTTGGTCATGAAGGCGAGACCCCAGCAGAGCCACATGATCCGGACCCAGCCGCGCGCGAGGCCTTCTCCGCGCCACCAGGCCTCGACAAACGCGAACATGGCCGCCGTCTCGAAAAACATCAGCAGTGCATCGGTCGAGACGATGTTCGCACCCAGAAGCGGCGCGAGACCAAGACCCCACGCGAGCGCGGGCAGCCAGGGCTTTGCCGGAACCAGCCGCCGGCCAATGCCGAAGAGGAGCAGTCCGGTGCCGACGTAGGCCAGTGCCGCGGGCAGCCTCGCCGCCCATTCGTTCAGTCCGAAAACCCCGAAGCTCGAGGCCAGTGCCCAGTAGACCACCGGCGGCTTGGTCAGGTGCGCGTGCTCGCCGTCGATGGTCGGCACCAGCCAGTCGCCGCTCTCGAGCATGTTGATGCCGGTCGAGGTGTAGCGGCCTTCGTCCGGCTCCCAGATGCCGCGCGTGCCCTGGAACGCGAAGGCCATCACCACCAGCAGCAGCATCAGCCAGGCGGGCGGCATCGCGCTTCGGGGCGTGGCGTTCACGGCGATGCCGCTCGTCGTCCGGCCCGGCGATCCGTCGCGTCAGTATTCATCACCCGCAAGCTCAGAGACTGCTGAAGACCCGTACCCGGTGCTTGTGATAGGGCAGCACCTCGAGAAGCTCCCCGTCCGTGAGCCTTTGCTGGATGCCACGCCACCAGTCGGCCGTCAACACCTCGCCATGGGCGTCGATGAACACCTTCTTCAGCTCCGCGTCGAAGCCGAGGAAGTTGATGAAGGTCTCCGGGAAGACGTCGTTCTCGGCGACATAGAACCACGTCTCACCGCGCATCTCGTCCTCGTCGTACTGTGCCTCGGGCACCTCCCTGAAACGGCAGTCCGTCACCAGGCAGAGTTCGTCGTAGTCGTAGAAGATCACCCGGCCGTGGCGGGTAACGCCGAAATTCTTCAGCAGCAGGTCGCCCGGGAAAATGTTGGTCACGGCGAGGTCGCGGATGGCCTGCCCGTAGTCGAGCACGGCCTTCTCGGCCTGCTCGCGCGTGGCGGTCTGTACGTACAGGTTCAGCGGCGTCATGCGCCGCTCGATGTACATGTGCTCGATTACGACCCGGTCGCCGTCGACGTGAACCGTGTCGCCGGCCTCGCCGAGCAGTTCCTCGAGCAATTCGGGCTCGATCCGCGAAATCGGGAACTCGAGCCGCTTGAACTCCTGTGCGTCCACCAGCCGGCCCGCGCGGTCGCGCTTGAACACCAGGTCGTACTTCTCCAGCACGTCCTCGCGCAGGATGTTCTTCTGGTAGGGAAACTTGTCGCGGATCAGCTTGAATACCACGTCGAAGGACGGCAACGTGAAGCAGATCATCACGAGGCCCTTCTCGCCGGGCGCCAGCACGAACTGGTCGTCGGAATGCTGCAAGTGCCCGAACAGCTCACGGTAGCGCTCGGTCTTGCCCTGCTTCGCCCGGCCCAGCACGGTATAAAGCTCGCTGACCGGCTTGCGCGGCAGTATCTCCTTGAGGAACTTGACGACCTCGCCTACGTGGGCGAGATCGACGTGATAGTACGATCGCGAGAAGCTGAACAGCACGCTGACCGTGCCTTCCTCGAGCATGATCGCATCCACGACGACGCCGCTGTCCTGGTTGCGCAGCGCGACGACGAACGGCAGCGTCCAGCCCCGGCCGCTGATGCGGCCCACCAGGTAGGCGCGGGTGAGCTGGTAGAAGACCTCCTTGATCACCTCGATCTGCTCCACGGTGCGCCGCTCGCCGCCCGATACCAGCGAGGCCTTCAGTTCCTCGCTGACGGTCCTGACGCTGCGATCGAAATCCCTGTAGGGTGTGCGGCAGCGGAAGTCCGCAAGCAGCTCCTCGACCAGCAGCTCGAGCGAGCCGCGATTCACATACACCTTCGTCTCGACGTGCGTCTCGACGTTGGCCAGCGGGTTCATGTCCAGCGCGATGAACTCGACCGCCGCATCTACGCCGACCGTGCCGAAGGTCTTGCGTGTGACGGAGCTGAAGAACGTCTTCGGGAACTCGTTGTCCGGAAGGGGATCGATGATCTCGGCGAAGCGCCGCTTGATCGCGGCCCAGATCGCGCGCTCGTGGACGTCGTCGCCGAGCTTGCGCAGCATCAGCTCGACGGTGCCGTCCACGTACTTGGTGTAGAGCTCGATGCGCTCGACGGCGTCCTTCTGGCTGCCGCGCCAGTCCCGGTTCTCGAACCGCCGCGGGGCGCGCTGCGTGATCGTACGGAAGTCGGCGTTGTAGTCCGCGAATGCGTCGACGAGGGTCTGCGCGCAGTTCTCGATCAGAGCGTCGCGGCTCTGCGGTGAGGAGACCGAGAGGTTCACGTCCCCCCGGGCGGTCCGCTCCGCTGCACCTTG
>DATIRA010000309.1:0-1647 GCA_035470225.1 Steroidobacteraceae bacterium
GCACGCCGGTCGTGACCTGCGTGGCGTCGCCAAGCACACCTACGAGCGCGTCGTCGAGATGACCGAGGAAGAAGTCCCGGCCGTCAAGAAGGCGAAGCGCAAGGCCAAGACGGCGACCCGCAAGGCGAAGACGCCGGCCCGCAAGGCCAAGACGGCTCGCCGCGGCGGCGCACGAGCGAAGAAAGCCGCTTGAGGCGCGATAGAAACATATAAGATTTCGCTGAAGTAACGATCTCCCCCTGATTGCGCCCTCCTCGGAGGGCGCTTTTTTTTGTCTTGTTGCTGCGATTCACACCTACGCGCATCGCGCTCTTGGCGCCCGCAGCCCGGCCCGCGACGGATATAATCCGAGGCACTGCATGCGATACCACAGTTTTTTCAAGTGCCGGCCACACGGGCGCCGGCCCAGCAAGACGAAGGAAGAAAACGGATGACCACGACGAATGCGGCGCTCCGCGACTGGGTCGCCGAATGCGCGCGCCTGACGCAACCGGACAAGATCCACTGGTGCACCGGCTCCGACACCGAGCGGGACGAGCTGACTTCGATGATGCTCGAGAGCGGCGACCTGCTCGCGCTCGACCCGGCGACCTTCCCGAACTGCTACCTGCACCGCTCGGACCCATCCGACGTCGCGCGGGTCGAGCACCTGACGTTCATCTGCACCCGGAATCGCGAGGACGCCGGGCCGAACAATCTGTGGATGGATCCGGCCGAGGCCCACCGCAAGGTCGATGCGATCTTCGAGGGCTGCATGAAGGGCCGCACGATGTATGTCGTGCCCTACTGCATGGGGCCGATCACGTCCCCGTACGCCCGCTGCGGCGTCGAGATCACCGACAGCCCGTACGTCGTGTTGAACATGCGGATCATGACGCGGATGGGCACCCAGGCGCTGAAGCGCATCGAGCGCGACGGCAACTTCGTCCGCGGGCTGCACTCGATCGCGGACCTCGACCCCGAGCGTCGTTACATAATGCATTTCCCCGAGGAACTCAGCATCAAGAGCGTGGGCTCGGGCTATGGCGGCAACGCGCTGCTCGGCAAGAAATGCCACGCGCTCAGGATCGCCAGCTGGCAGGCGCGCGACGAGGGTTGGCTTGCAGAGCACATGCTGGTCGTGGGGCTGGAGAATCCGCGCGGCGAGGTGCACTACGTCGCCGCGGCCTTCCCGTCCGCCTGCGGCAAGACGAACCTCGGCATGCTGATCCCGCCGGATACGATGCCGGGCTGGAAGGTCTGGACGATCGGCGAGGACATCGCGTGGCTGCACGTCGGCGACGACGGACGCCTGCGCGCGATCAACCCCGAGGCAGGCTTCTTCGGCGTGGTCCCGGGCACGAGCCCGAAGACCAACCGCAACGCCTACGAGATGATCCACCACGACACGATCTTCACGAACGTCGCGGTGACGGCCGAGAACCAGCCCTGGTGGGAAGGCCGCATCAACGGCACGCCGGCCATTGACTGGCGGGGCCGTCCCTACGACAAGGCCAACGGACCGGCCGCGCACCCGAATTCGCGATTCACGGTGTCGGCCAAGCAGAACCCGGCCTACAACCACCTGATGGAGCACCCCGAGGGCGTGCCGATCTCGGCGATCCTGTTCGGCGGCCGGCGCCGCGAGGTCGCGCCGCTGGTGTACGA
>DATIRA010000310.1:0-9430 GCA_035470225.1 Steroidobacteraceae bacterium
GTCACTACTTCGCGGCGGTGGGACAGGAATGCCTCGAGCACCTGCTTGAGGTTCATCAGCTGCGGCCGGCCGTCCCGCAGGGCCACCATGTTGATGCCGAATACGGACTGCATCGGCGTGTGCTTGTAGAGGTTGTTGAGCACGACTTCGGACGATTCGCCGCGCTTCAGCTCGATCACGACCCGCATGCCGTCCTTGTCGGACTCGTCGCGCAGCTCCGAGATACCCTCGATGTGCTTGCCGCGGACCAGGTCTGCGATCCGCTCGAGCAGCCGTGCCTTGTTCACCTGATAAGGAAGCTCGGTGACGATGATCGCTTCCCGGCCCGAGTGGTCGATCTCCTCGACCTCGGTCTTCGCCCTCACCAGCAGCCGGCCCCGACCGGTCGTGTATGCGCTGTATATCTCCCGCGCGCCGTTGATAATCCCCGCGGTCGGGAAGTCCGGACCCGGCACGTGCTCCATCAGCTCCGGGATCGTGATGGCCGGATTGTCGATCAGCGCAACGCAGGCGTTCACCACCTCGGTCAGGTTGTGCGGCGGTATGTTCGTCGCCATCCCTACGGCAATCCCGGAGGAGCCGTTGACGAGCAGGTTCGGAACGCGGGTCGGCAGTACGGAGGGCTCGTGCTCGGACTCGTCGTAGTTCGGGACGAAGTCCACCGTCTCCTTGTCGATGTCCGCGAGCAGCTCGGCGGCGATGCGTGACATGCGCACCTCCGTGTAACGCATCGCGGCAGGAGCGTCGCCGTCGACCGAGCCGAAGTTGCCCTGGCCGTCGACGAGTAAGTAGCGCATGGAGAAGGGCTGCGCCATGCGCACGATCGTGTCGTACACGGCAGTATCACCGTGCGGGTGGTACTTGCCGATCACATCGCCCACGACGCGGGCCGACTTCTTGTAGGGCTTGTTCCACTCGTTGCCCAGTTCCCGCATCGCGTAGAGCACGCGCCGATGCACGGGCTTCAGGCCGTCACGAATGTCGGGCAGCGCACGTCCCACGATCACGCTCATCGCGTAATCGAGGTACGACTGCTTCATCTCGTCCTCGAGGTTGACGTGCAGTATTTCTCGGGCGATTTCAGCCATGGCGCAGCGATCCCGGGGCCCGGCAGATACCGGGCAAAAAAGACTAGGAATATTAACATAGAGAGGCACGCCGACCGAGCTGCCCAGGGACTCGCTGACTGACGGGCTGCAGCCTCGAGCCGGTATACTTGCTGCCCTTTCCGCGCCCCTTGACCGATGGAGCCAGTCGACACGCTGATACTCGCTCGCTGGGTCCTGCCCATGGAGCCGGACGGAAGGGTCCTGGATGACCATGCCGTCGCCGTCCACGGCGGCCGGATCGTCGCGGTGCTCCCGGTTCCAGAAGCCCGGCGACGATTCGAGGCCCGCCAGGTCTACGAGCGCCCCACGCATGCATTGTTGCCCGGCCTCGTGAACGCGCACACCCACTCGGCGATGGCCCTGCTGCGCGGGCGCGCGGAGAACCTGCGTCTCGGGCCCTGGCTGCAGGAAACGGTCTCGCCACTCGAACGGCGCTGGGCGGACCCCGAATACGTGCGCGATGGCACCGAACTGGCGATAGCCGAGATGCTGCGCGGTGGCGTCACATGCTTCGCCGACCCTCAGCTGTGGCCGGAGGTCGTCGCCCGGACGGCGGCCGAGCTACATGTGCGAGTCAGCATTGGCCTGTATGTCACAGAGTCTGCGACCAGCTGGGCATCGACGCCGGACGAGCACATCGAAAAGGGAATGCGCCTACGCGATGAGTACCGCGGCGATCCTCTGGTCAGTACTCACCTGGCGACCCCGTCCGCGCATGAACTGTCGGACGCGACGCTCAAGCGGGTGCGGCGGCTCGCGGACGAGCTCGAGCTGCCTGTGGCAATCCCGCTTCACGAGGCGGACTGGGAGGTCGAGCGCAGCGTCCAGCAGTTCGGTCGCCGCCCGCTGGCCCGGCTGGCCGAACTCGGCTATGCGAGTCCACTGTTGATCGCTGTCCATTTCACCCAGGCGGAGCCCGGCGACATCGAGCTGCTTGCACGAGCCGGCGCCTCGGTCATTCATTGCCCGGAGTCCGACCTCAAGCTGGGCTGCGGTGTCTGCCCGCTGCCGAGCCTGCTCGGTCACGGCGTAACCGTCGCGCTCGGCACGGACCGTCCTGCCGCGAACAACGACCTCGACGTTCTCGGCGAAGCGCGCACGGCCGGCCTGCTCGCCAGCGGCGTCTCCGCGGGCCCTGGCAGCGTCGTGGCTGCGGACCTGCTCAGAATGGCGACGCTCGGGGGCGCGCGGGTGCTCGGGCTTTCTGAGGCGACCGGGAGCCTGTTGCCGGGCAAGTGGGCCGACCTGTGCTGCATCGACCTGATGGATCCGCGCAGCTGGCCGGTGCACGAGGTCGCGGCCGTGCTGGTGTACGCGGCCACCTCGGCGCAGGTCAGCGATACCTGGGTCGCAGGGCGGCGGGTTTACGGCGACGGTCGCCTGCCGTACCTGAACGAGCAGGAAATACTGTCGCGCGCGGAGGGCTGGCGGCACCGGCTGCAGTCAGCGGCCGAGGCCCCGCCGGAGCGCGCCGATGGCTAACTTCGATCCCGCCGAGATCTCCCGGTTCGAATCCGCCGCCAGCCGCTGGTGGGACCCGGAAGGAGAGATGAAGCCTCTCCACGACCTGAACCCTGTTCGACTCGGCTACGTGGAGCGCTCCGGACCGCTGGCGGGTCGCGCGGTCGTCGACGTTGGCTGTGGCGGAGGACTGCTGGCTGAGGCCATGGCGCGCAGGCATGCCCGGGTGACGGGCATCGACCTGGCCAGAGAGCTGCTCGAAGTTGCCAGGCTGCATGCCTTGCAGCAGAACGTCCCGCTCGAATATCTGCTGGTCTCCGCGGAGGAACTCGCCGCTGATCGTCCGGGTGAATTCGACGTGGCCACCTGCATGGAGATGCTCGAGCACGTTCCCGACCCGGCATCCGTGATCGCGGCGCTCGCTCGCCTGGTTCGGCCCGGGGGTGAAGTATTCGTCTCTACGCTGAACCGCACCCCCAGGGCTTACCTGCGTGCCGTGCTCGGGGCGGAGTACCTGCTGCGACTGCTTCCTCCGGGGACGCACAGCTATGAGAAGTTCATCCGTCCCTCCGAGCTCGCGGCCTGGGCGAAGGCCGCCGGTCTCACCGTGATGGGCATCGCCGGGATCGACTACGATCCGTTCTCGCGTCGCGCGACGCTGAACACCGACGCGCGGGTCAATTACCTGATGCACCTCGGCAAACCCGCCAGTCGTGCGAGGGTCCCGGATTGAGCAACTTTTCGGCGCTGCTGCTGGACCTCGACGGCACCTTGCTCGACACGGCGCCCGACATGGGCGCCGCACTCAACCGGCTGCGCGTCGAGCACGGGCGGCCCGCGCTGCCGCAAGAGCGGATACGACCCAACGTGTCGCACGGCGCGGCGCGCCTGGTGAAGCTCGGCGTCCCGGAGGCGGATACGCAGGAATTCGAGCGACTTCGTGGACGGTTCCTGGAACTGTACTCACAGAACCTCGCCGAGCACACCCGCCTGTTTCCGGACCTCGATGCGTTGCTCGCGGGCCTCGAGCGCCGCGGGATGCCCTGGGGCATCGTCACGAACAAGCCGGGCTGGCTTACGGATCCGCTGCTGGCGAGCATCGGCCTCGACCACCGCGCAAGCTGCGTCGTCAGCGGCGACACGCTCGCCGAGCGCAAGCCGCACCCGCTGCCGCTGCTTCATGCGGCGACGCTGATCGGCGTGGAACCTGCGCGCTGCGTGTACGTGGGCGATGCCGAGCGGGACATCCGGGCGGGGCGCGCTGCCGGAATGTTCACGGTCGTTGCCGCTTACGGCTACATCAGCGACGAGGACGACCCGGCGAGCTGGCAGGCTGGCGGCATCGCCAGCGAGCCCGCGGAGATCGGCACCTGGCTGCAAGCGTGGCCGGCGACGGCCGTCGGAGTGCGCGCGTGACGCTCGATTCTCCGCTGCTCTTGCCGTTGCTGCTGGTGCTGCTGCTCGCTGCCGGGTTGCTGACCGGCTGGCTGATCGGACGCCGAAGGACGCACGCGCTGGAACTGGAACTCGCTTCGGCAAGGGCCGAGAGCCGCTCCCAGGAGGAACTCGCGACCGAGCGCGAAAGGTCGCTGCAACTGGCGCTGGAACGGCTCAAGGGTGGATTCGACGCGGTTGCAGGCGAGGCCCTGCGCAGCAACAACGAGACTTTCCTGCAGATAGCCCGCCAGGTGCTGGGGCAGCAGCAGGAAACGGCCCTGCGCAACCTCGTCGACCGTGAGAAGGCAGTCGAATCCATGCTGTCTCCGGTCAGGGAGGCGCTGGCCCGAACACATGAGCAAATGGCACGTATCGAGAAGGAGCGTGCGGAGAGCTTCGGCGCGCTGCGCAGCTCGATCGAGAGCGTGGCACTCGGACAGCTCGCACTGCAGAAGGAAACACGCAGCCTGGTCACGGCACTACGCCGTCCGGAGGTACGCGGGCAATGGGGGGAAATGACGCTGCGGCGGCTCGTCGAACTCGCAGGCATGGTCGAGCACTGCGACTTCGTCGAGCAGGTTCACGTTCAGGGCGAGGATGGCGCGCTGCGGCCGGACATGATCGTCAACATGCCGCACGGCCGCCAGCTGGTGGTGGACGTCAAGACGCCGCTGGACGCCTACCTGTCGGCCGCCGAAGCGACCAGCGAGGAGGATCGAGTGGCCGCGGTCCGCCGGCATGCCCAGGCCGTCCAGGAGCGCGTGCGTCAGCTG
The DNA here is from genome assembly GCA_035470225.1 of Steroidobacteraceae bacterium. GTDB lineage: Bacteria > Pseudomonadota > Gammaproteobacteria > Steroidobacterales > Steroidobacteraceae > DATIRA01. The sequence continues at coordinate 4,781 of DATIRA010000310.1, forward strand.
GCCCAGAAGGCCTATTGGTCTCAGTTCGAGCAGAGTCCCGACTTCGTCGTGCTGTTCATTCCCGGCGACCAGTTCCTCTCCGCGGCAGTCGGAGAGATCCCGTCGCTGCTCGAGGACGCGATCCGTCAACAGGTGATCATTGCTACGCCGTCGAGCTTCGTCGCACTGCTCAAGGCCGTCGCATACGGCTGGAGGCAGGACCAGCTCGCCGAGAACGCGGCTCGCATCCAGGCGCTCGGCGAGGACCTCTACAAGCGGCTCGCCACGTTCAGCAGCTACCTGGCACGGATCGGCAGGTCGCTCGGCCAGAGCGTCGATGCCTACAACAGCGCGGTGGGTTCGCTCGAGAGACAGGTGCTGCCGGGCGCCCGGAAATTCACCGAGCTTGGACTGCGTCCCAGGCGCGAAATCGAGGACCTTTCCACCGTGGACAAGCTGACGCGCAGCCTGCGCGAAGACGACTCGGAAGAGGAACCACCTCAGCATGATCAGTGAAGCCGAGGTTCGCGCATATCGGCCGCAGCAGGATTCGCTCGCGGAGCGCGTCGTCATGATCACTGGAGCGAGTGGCGGGATCGGCGGTGAGCTGGCACGCGCCTGCGCTGCCCTCGGCGCCCGAGTCCTGCTCAGTGGCCGAAAGGTCAGCGCGCTCGAGCGCATCTACGACGAAATCGTTGGCAGCGGCGCGCCCCGACCCTCGATTGCACCGATGGATTTCGAGACGGCGGACGCAGGGCAATATTCGGCGCTGGCCGATGCCGTGCGTGGCGAGTTCGGCCGCCTCGACGGCCTCGCTCACTGCGCCGGGCTGCTGGGCGAGCTTGCGCCTATCGAGCACTACGACGTGGTCACCTGGCTGAAGGTGATGCACGTCAACGTGAACGCCCCGTTCATACTCACCCGCACGCTGTTACCGCTGCTGCGTGCCTCGAGCGACGCCTCGGTGATATTCACGGGCAGCGGGGTATCGGTTCGGGGTCGTGCCTACTGGGGGGCATACGCAGCATCGAAATTTGCGATCGAGGGCCTGATGCAGGTCTTGTCCGACGAAACCGACACGCTTACGAAAATAAGGGTCAATAGCGTCAACCCCGGCAAGACCAGGACAAGGATGCGGGCCAAGGCCTATCCCGGCGAGGATCCGGCGACTCTTCCGGAGCCCTCTGCCGTGCTTGCGCCGTATCTGTTCCTGCTTGGCGCCGCCAGCGCAGGCGTCACGGGGCGGCGCTTCAACGCCCAGTAGAGCGGCGGCGTCCGCGCGACGGCGGCTTGCGTCTGCCGGTCGCACGGCTCGTCGAAGACTCCCGGGCGCGACCGGTCAGCTCGAGCAGCGGTTCGGATTCGGCCTGCGTGAGTTCACGATGTCGCCCGCGCGGCAGGTCGCGGGGCAGCGCGAACGGGCCCCAGCGCACCAGCATCACACGGTTCACCTTGAGTCCCGCGCCATCGAATAGCGCGCGTACCCCGCCGCGCGGCATGGAATGGGCGCAGGCCACCCGGAACCACGCGTTGCTCGTGCCCTGCCCGGCCAGTTCGGCCGCCTCGAGGTCGATGACTTGCTGTCCTACTACCACCTGTCGCGGCAATTCGGGCCAGTCGCCGGCACCCCTGGGCTGCAGCGCACGGACACGGTATTCGACGGGCCAGTCGCGACCGCGACGCCCAGCCTCCGCGGCCAGGGCTCCGTCGTTCGTCAGTACGAGCAGTCCGTCCTCACCATAACCGAGAGCGTTGACCGCAACCCATCGGCCGGAGCGCAGTCCGGGAAGCCGTTCCTCGACCCCGGCCCGCTCATCTCCCTGCCCGCCGCGCGACATCTCGCCGCTCGGCTTGTGATAGACGAGGACTTTCAGCGCCGCGTTCGTTGCGAGCCGACGCGTGACGTCGCGGCCATCCACGGCGATCCGATCACCTCGCGCCACTTTCTGGCCGATCCCGGCCGGCCGGCCGTTGACCAGCACCCGACCCTCGCGGATCCAGGCCTCCACCTCCCTGCGAGAACCGATACCATGCTGCGCGAGCAGCTTGTGGAGCCGCTCGTCCACGCCGGGGTTCAGCGTTCCAGGTCTTGCGGCGGAGCCGCAACCAGGGATGGCGCAGACCTCGAATCGTCGTCGCCCGGATCCGCGTCCTGTGAGTCCTCGCCGGTGTCGCCCGACTCCTCGTCGGGACTGCCCTGGTCCTCGTCGATCACGAGCGCGGACGCCTGCAGTGATTCGACGGCCGCTTCCGCGCTGCCCAGCTCCTCTGCTCCGGAGGCCGGCAATTCGAGCTGGACCTTCATGTCGTCCAGGTCCCGCAGCTCGGCGAGCGTGGGGAGATCGTCGAGCTTCCTGAGCCCGAAATAATCCAGGAACTCCCGCGTCGTGCCGAGCAGCTCGGGTCGCCCCGGCACTTCACGGTGCCCCACGATACGGATCCAGTTGCGTTCCTGGAGGGTCCGCATGATCGAGGAGCTCACTGCGACGCCTCGGATGGCCTCGATTTCGCCGCGCGTGATCGGCTGCCGGTATGCAATCAACGCCAGCGTTTCGAGCAGAGCCCGGGAATAACGTGCGGGCCTCTCTTGCCACAGACGCGAGACGACGTCCGAGTGCCTGGGGCGGATCTGCATGCGCCAGCCGCTTGCGACTTCGCACAACTCCACGGCTCTCTCCGTGCAGTCACGGCCCAGCTCGTCGAGCGCCGACCTGAGATCGTCTTCCGAGGGTCGCTCGTGTTCATCGAACAACTCGCGCATCTGCTCGATCTTCACCGGCCTTCCGGCGGCCAGCAGGATGGCCTCGACGACCTGGGTCAGTGAGTTTCCATTCATTGTTCAATCTGCCTGACGACGCCCGGTCGTTCGTTGTCGACGACGAGTTTCACGTGCCGGGATGATCCAGCCCGCAGGTGTATCGGCGCAAACGGCTCCGCCTGCACGATTTCGACCAGCCCTTCCTTGAGCAGTTCCAGGATCGCGGCGAACGTCACCGTGACACCCATGCGGCCTTCCTCCGGCCGGAAAAGACTTATGAACTCGACGAACGCCTGGCTGCGCAGCGCCCCGAGCACGTCCGACATGCGCTGCCGGACCGACAGGCGCTCGAGCCGTATGTGATGGTGGGCGAACATCTCCGCGCGGACCATCACGTCCTTCAGCGCCACCAGCATCTCCTGCAGCGTGACGTTCGGCAGCGCCCGCGCTACGCGTCGCTCGGCGACCTCTGCCGTGGCCTGGAAAGAGTCGCGCTCCAGGCGCGGCAACTCGTCGAGATTCTCCGCCGCCGCCTTGAAGCGCTCGTATTCCTGCAGTCGCCGGATCAGTTCGGCGCGAGGGTCCGCCTCATCCGCTTCGACCTCGGCGGACGGCCGCGGCAACAGCATGCGCGACTTGATCTCGGCCAGCGTGGCCGCCATCACCAGATACTCGCCTGCCAGCTCGAACTGCAGCTCATGCATTACTTCGATGTACTGCATGTACTGGCGCGTTATGTCGGCAATCGGAATGTCGAGAATGTCGAGGTTCTGTCGCCGGATCAGGTACAGCAACAGGTCGAGCGGCCCCTCGAAGGCTTCCAGGATCACCTGCAGCGCGTCCGGCGGAATATATAGGTCCCGCGGCAACTGCGTCACGGCCTCGCCCTCGACGATGGCGAAGGGCATCTCCGCCTGCTCGGGCTTCGCAGCATGCGCTGCAGCCTGCACATCGGCGCCGCCAGCGCCATCGACCACGGTGAGGTCCGGTTTGCTCATGCGTCCGCCCTCACCGGTACACGAGGCCCATCGCCTGCTTGACGTCGTCCAGTGTCGCGCCGGCGACCTCGCGGGCCTTGGCACAGCCCTCTGACAGGATGCCGCGCACCAGCTCGGGATTCTCCTCGTACTCCTGTGCTCGCTGCCTCATCGAGCTGACCTCCTCGACAATCCGGTCGATCAGCGGTTTCTTGCATTCCAGGCAGCCGATACCCGCCGTGCGGCAGCCTTCCATTGCCCAGCTCCGCGTCTCCTCGCTGGAGTAGATCAGGTGCAGGTCCCACACGGGGCACTTCTGTGGATCGCCCGGATCGGTTCGGCGCACCCGGGCCGGGTCGGTCTGCATGGTCCGCAGCTTCGTCGCGACCGAGTCCGGGCTCTCGCGAAGCCCGATCGTGTTGTTGTAGGACTTCGACATCTTGCGCCCATCAAGCCCGGTGACTCTCGGCGTGGCCGTCAGCAGCGCATCGGGTTCGGGCAGTATCGTGCGGCCGGTGTTGTCGAGATACCCAAGCAGCCGTTCCCGGTCTGCTACAGTCAGCCGCGAATTGCCCTCCAGCAACGCCTGGGCACGGGCCAGGGCCTCCGCATCGCCCTGCTCCTGGTAAGCACGTCGCAGTTCCCCGTAGCGCGCGGCATTACGACTGCCGAGGTGCTTCAGCGCCCGCTCCGCCCGGGCCTCGAAGTCCGGCTCGCGCCCGTAAATGTAATTGAAGCGTCGCGCGATCTCGCGCGTGATCTCGACATGCGCGACCTGATCTTCACCCACCGGCACGTACATCGGGCGGTACAGCAGGATGTCCGCGCTCTGCAGCAGCGGATAGCCGAGGAAGCCATAGGTGGCGAGATCCCGCTCCTTGAGCTGCTCCTGCTGGTCCTTGTAAGTGGGAACGCGCTCTAGCCAGCCGAGCGGCG
>DATIRA010000311.1:0-13488 GCA_035470225.1 Steroidobacteraceae bacterium
CCTCACCTGCACTTCGAGGTGATCCGCAACGGCGCCCGCGTCGAACCGAAGCAGTTCCTGGCGCAGGTGCTCCCGGCGCCGGTGCAGCCATGAACCTCGCCTCGACGACCTCGACCCAGACGCTGACGACGGCGAAACTCGAGCTCTCGTCGGACGAGCGCTGGCGCATTGCCCTGCTCGCGTTGGCGATCGCCGCGCTGCTGCTGCTGGCAGGCATTGCCGGAGGTCGCATGTTCGCCGACAGCTCCGCGGCCTCAGCCGAGCGCAACGAGCTTCGCGAGAGCAACGAGACGCTGCGCAACGAGCTGGCCCGGGTGCGCACGGAACTCGAACTGGAGCGGTCCACGCGGCAAGCGCTCGACCGCGAGGTGCTGGAACTCAACGACCGGGTCGGAGAGCTGCGCTCCCGGCTCGAATTTCTCAACCAACAGAGCGGCCGCCGCCATTAGGCCGTCCGCGGCAACCATTCGTCGCACGAGGTCCCGATGTTCAGCAAAAAGAAGCAGCCTTCGATCGAAGCCACGCGGCTGTCGAGTCTCATTGCCGCCGGCGTGGAAATCATCGGCGACGTCGTGATTCCGGACGGCCTGCGCATCGACGGCCGGGTGCAGGGAAACGTGCGCGCCAAACAGGGCTCCCAGGGACTGCTGGTGCTGAGCGAAAAGGGCTGTATCGAGGGTTCCGTCAAGGTGCACGATGCCGTCATCAACGGCACCATCCAGGGCGACCTCGAGGTGGACAACTTCCTCGAGCTGCAGGCGAACGCCCGCATCACCGGCAACATCACCTACCGGCAGTTCAAGATGGAATGCGGCGCCACCGTCGAGGGGCGACTCGAACGGCTGCCCGAGCGACGCGGCGAACACGCGGAGAGCGCATCCGGCGAGTCCGCGGCATCATTTTCCCAGGCAGCTGTTCCGGCCGGCGTCGAAGGCTCGGCCTGACCGGCAGCCGGCCGTCAGAACCTGACTCGCGGCGGCCGCCATATCGACTCCCGCGGCACCGCGCACGCAATGGCCTCGTGCGCGGTGATCCATCCATCGCAGGCGTTGCGTCCGGGCTGTCCTCGCAGCAGATTCAGCAGCCCCTTGCAGCGGGCATAGAAACCGAAGAAGCGCAGCACGCTGCGGCGCTCTCGGCTTCCCAGCGGGGCCGCGCTGCAGACCAGCTTGTGGTCCACCATACCCCGGTCGGTCTGCACTACGGCGCCCCATGCGGGAAGGCTCAGCCGTGAACCCGCCGGCAGTCTGGGGCCCAGCACGACGGCATCCAGCAAGTCCCCCTCGAGCCCGACCAGCTCCGGTATCGATCCGTAGTTGAACGGGCACGGCAGCGGCGAGACGAAGTCCACGCGGCCAGTGGAACCGCGCTTCAGGAAGCTGCCGCGCGGGATCTCGATGACGACGTCGAGCCGCGGCACCGGCCGGTCGCCGGCGTCCGACGCATGTTCAGCCGCTCCCCGCGCGCGGGCATTCAATTCCACGGCGCCTGCAATTCGGACGCCGGCTGCCGGATCACGCCCTTGGGGTTGGGACCGTAGCGGTTACCGCCGGGCGAGCTGTCCTGCACGTAGAAGTACAAGAGCATGAACACGCCCACCAGCGGGACGAACGCGATCGCGAGCCACCATGCGCTGCGGTCCGTGTCATGCAGCCGCCGGACCGCGACCGCGAGGCCCGGCACGAGTACGCCGATCGAATAGAAGCCGCTCAGGAAGGCGAAGCCGGACGGCCGGTGCACCAGGTCCGCCCAGAGGTCCACGACCGCCAGCGCAACGACGATCAGCGTGTTCGCAAGCGTGAAGTACCAGAACTCCTTGCGTCGCGCTCGGCCTCCGAAGTCGGCGTACTTGCTGAATACTCCGAGATACCAGTTCACTCACGCCCTCACGAGAAGCTTGAACCCGCCCCAGAACATCCGCCGGCCGTCGAAAGGCAGCGTCTCGGGATCCATCATGCTCGCCAGCTGCGGATCCTTCATGACCTTCGCGTTGATGCGATCACGGTCCCTCCGTGACCGGTACACGATCCAGGAGAAGACGACCACTTCGTCCGCCTCGAGCTTGACCGCCCGCGGGAACGAGGTGCACTTGCCGGGCGGTACGTCGTCGCCGACGCACTCGACGTAATCGAGCGCCCCGTGGTCGCGCCATACCTTGCCGGCCTTGCGGGCCATGCGCCGATACTCCGCAAGCCTCGCCCGCGGCACCGGAACCACGAATCCGTCCACGTAATTGCCCATCTCGAACCTCCCGCTTCGGCCCCTGCGGAACGACCACAACGCTTACCGCGAGCGGACTATACCCGGCTCCGGCCAGCACTCGCGCCGACCTGCGACGGTCAGGCCCGTCTGCCAAGCAATGCGGCCGAGGCCGCGAAGAACAGCATGGCCAGGACGACGGCCAGCGCGGGCTGCCATGGCAACGCCGCCAGGCCCAGCACCGCGGCCACCGCACAGGTCCGCCGGTCCTCGCGGCGCGCGAAGCCGGCAAGCCCGAGCACGACCGCCAGCGCACCGAGACCCGCCGTCGAGCCCTCGATCAGCCGGTCGACGTCGGGGCTGCGCTCCGGGGCCGGCGACGCAGCCGCGGGCGCCTGCCCCGCCTCACCCGCGAGCGCCTCGCGCGCCTGCTCGTACAGGGTCTTCGCCCTTTCGGCGATCACCTGTTCGATCGGCGCAGGCCGGGTGAAGGGCCCGGCCGCCTGGTGCACGGCCGCTGCGAACAGCGCGATGCCGCCGACCAGGATTCCCAACAGCGCCAGCCAGGATTCACCTGCCCGCCGCCCGCCTGTCTCCGCTACCACCCGACGCTCCTCACCGCAAACCGGCTGCCGGTATCCTAGCGCCCATGGCGCGCGACGTGCTTCTCCGGAAACGTCTCGAACGCAGCACCTGGCTGCCACGCCCGGTCGAGGAGGTCTTCGCGTTCTTCGCCGACGCCACGAATCTCGAGCGTATCACCCCGCCGGAATTGCGCTTCCGGATCGTGAGTCCGCTGCCGATCGAGATGCGCCGCGGGACGCTGATCGAATACCGTCTCGCGCTGTTCCAGGTGCCGTTCGGCTGGCGAACCGAGATCAGCGACTGGTCTCCGCCGTGGCGTTTCGTGGACCGCCAGTTGGCCGGCCCCTATCGGAGCTGGATACATACGCACAGCTTCTCGACAGAGCGACGCGGCACACTGATGCGGGACCAGGTCGACTACGTGCTCCCGCTGGGAACCATGGGACTGCTCGCAGCGCCGCTGGTGCGTCGCGAACTGGACCGCATCTTCGACTACCGCGCCAACGCGATCGGCGCACTCCTCGCCTGACCGGGAAGTCCGGGATCGCGCCCCGGCTGCCGACATCTTGCGCGACTTCTCAGTTTCGGCGCGCACCCGTTCTACTTATGTCATGCGGCCGCGTAGGCTGCGCCAGGTAGACCCAATCATCGCCATGCATGGATCCCTCGACCGGCAAGTCCAGATCGGGCGCTGAAGCGCAGACACCGAAACACACGCACAGTTCCCTGCGCGAGGCCTTCGAGTGGCTGTCGCTGACGAGCCAGTTTCGGCTGGCAGCGATCGCGGCAGTCACCGTGACTTTGCTCGCAGCGCTGCTCGTCGGCGCGATCTGGGACACCAGGACGGCACGCCAGGAAGCGCTGGAACTCGCTCAAACCAAGACCAGCTCGATGGCGGCCCGGCTGGAGGCGGCGGGCGGAGGCGCGCTCGACAACCTGGAAGGGCACCCTCAAATCATCGCGGCGACGTACAGCCTGCAGGGTGGCAACGTTCTCGAGCAATACTTGCGGGGCGACCTGGCCGCGCTTCCGGCGTCGGAACGCCCGGCCGCATTGAGCTGGACGTCCCCGCCGACGGGACCGCTGCATGCGCTGAAGTCCTTCCTCGCGCTGGAGCCCATCTACATAGAGCAGGCGCTGCAGCTCAACCCCCGCCTGTCGGGATCGGTCAGCATACTGCTCGACCACAAGTGGATCTGGAAGCAGGCCTTGCGGCACGTGGGCCAGGCGCCCGTGGCCCTGCTGCTCGGCTGCCTGGTGGCATGGCTCTCCGCGAACATGCTGCGGCGCCAGGTGGCAGAGCCGCTTGCCGAGCTCGCCAAGACCACCCGTGTCAGCAGCGCGCCCGAGCCCGCTGCTCCGCGCAAGGCTCGACGCCGCAGCAACGAACTGACCGAACTGGCCTGCAACTTCGACGCGCTCGCGGACCGGCTCGCCGAATACGAGTGCGCGCTGACCACGCTTCGCCACGATTCCGCCAAGCAGATCATCGAGCGCACGCGGGAACTCGAAATGCGCCTGCGCAAGGCCGACGCGCTTACCCGGTCCAAGGACGAGTTCCTGGCGAACATGAGCCATGAGATCCGCACTCCGATGAACGGCGTGCTGGGTATGGCAGAACTGCTGGCGGGCACGGAACTCGACAAGCGGCAACGGCGCTTCGTCGACTCGATGCGCGCGGCTGCCGAGACGATGATGAAGATCATCAACGACATACTCGACGACTCGAAGATCGAGGCCGGCAAGATGGACCTGGTGCTCGAGCCCTTCGACGTCCGCGAGCTCGCCGAGCAGGCCGGCCAGCTCTACGCGGGGCAGGCTGAGCGCAAGAAGCTCGAGATGATCTGCCGCATCGAGCCCACGGTCCCGAGCGTCGTGCTCGGAGATACGCTGCGGCTCCGGCAGGTTCTGGGTAACCTGCTGTCCAACGCGGTCAAGTACACCGAGCACGGCGAAATCGAGATTCGCGTGGGACTCGATGACCAGCGCGACGGCCAGTGCCGGCTCCATTTCAGCGTGCGGGACACCGGCCCGGGTATCCCGGAGGTCGACCGCTCCGGAATCTTCGAGGCCTTCACGCAGCTCGACAACGCATCGCGGCACGGCGGCACAGGCCTCGGCCTGTCGATCGCGCGGCGACTCGTGCAGCTGATGGGTGGCGAGCAGATCGACCTGCGCAGCGAACTCGGGCGCGGCAGCACGTTCACGTTCACGCTGCCCTTCGAGGTCCGGGAAGCCGCACCGGTCCCCGACCGAGCGGGCGACGAGTTCAGCGGCCTGCGCGTGCTGGTCGTCGACGACAGCGCCACCAGTTACATGCTGCTGCAGGAGATTCTCGCCAACTGGTCCGTCGAGGTCACCGTTCTAAACCGTGGCGAACTGGTCGGCGACCGGATGCACGATGTCGCGACTCGCGGCAAGCCGTTCGATGTCGTGCTGCTCGACCACAGCCTGCCCGATGCGACCACCGAGGAACTGCTGCGCACGATCAGGCTGGATCCGACGATCGCGGGAACCTACGTCGTGCTGCTCAGCGCGCTGGATTTCAATCCTTCCTACGAAGGGTCGAAGGCCATCGCGCCGGACGTATGCATCGCCAAGCCGGTCCGGCAGTCGTTGCTTCGCGGGGCGCTGCAGGCCTCGCGGGAGCCCCGTCGAGCCCCGCCACCCCCACCGCCGCCACAGCAGGAGCGAGAGCCGGCGACGCGGCGCCGCGAGCAGCCCCAGCTCGGCCTGCGGGTGCTTGTCGCCGACGACAACGCGATCAACTGCGCGGTGGCGGTGGCGATGCTCGAGGAATTCGGCTGCGAAGTCGTCGTCGCCGAGGACGGCAGAAGCTCGGTCGAGCTGGCCAGGGATCAGCGCTTCGACGCGGTACTGATGGACTGCCAGATGCCTGGCATGGACGGTTACGCGGCAACAGAGGCGATCCGCCACGACGAGAGCCAGCGCGGCCTGCCGCCGACGCAGGTCATTGCACTGACAGCGAACGTGATGGCGCGCGACCGAGACCGCTGCGTGGCCGCCGGCATGGATGCCTTCCTCGGCAAGCCTTTCCGGGCGGCGCAGCTGCTCGAGCTGCTGCGGCCCATCGCCGCGGCACGTGGCGGATCCGCAGCCGTGCCGGTCGAGGACGAGCCGGGATCCCGCGAAGACGAGCAGATCGCCACGGTCGGCGCCGGTTCCGCAAGTGTCAACGAAGCGCCCGACCAGCCGCTCGATACGCTGGACGATGCCGAGGCCGATGCGATGCTGGAGTCTAAGGCAGTGGCCCCGGCGCCCGTCTCACGACTGCCGGTGCTCGACCTCGATCAGGTGGAGTCGATCCGCGGTCTCGGCAAGCCACGGGTCTTCGAGCAGATGTGCGAGATGCTGTTCGCGTCGTCCGGCGAGGCCTTCGAGCGCCTCGACTCGGCGCTCGCCGACGGCGACCTCGAGCGGGTCGCAGCGGCTGCACACTCGCTCAAGTCCCCGGTCGGCAACCTCGGGGGAAGGCGGCTGGCCGACCTGCTCGAACGCTGCGAGACCGCGGCGCGGGAAGGCCGCGAGCTCGCCCGGGTTCGACGTACGGCGACGCCCCTCAAGCCCCACTACGCCGCGCTGGTCGCCGCACTCGAAGCCGAGATCCGCCGGGCCACCGGAACACGCTGAAGAAGTCTGGAAGCATGAACGAAGACGTCAACACGACCCTGCTGATCGCCGACGACGATCCCTCGCACCTGCTGCTGGTCGAGGCGGCTCTCGCCGGGGCCGGCTTCATGGTGCACACGGCCGAGGACGGTGTACAGGCCGTGGAGCGATTCGACGAAGTCGATCCCGACTGCGTCATCCTCGACGTGATGATGCCGAAGCTTTCAGGCATCGACGCGTGCCGCGAGATCCGCAAAAAAGCCGAGAACCGCCTGGTGCCCGTCCTGATGTTGACCGGTCGCAACGACCTGACGGCTATCAGCGACGCCTATGCCGCCGGCGCCAGCGACTTCGCCCAGAAGGGCATGAACCCGCGCCTGCTCGTCGAGCGCGTTCGCTTCCTGCTGCGCGACCGCGAGCTGCGCGAGGAACTGCACGCCAGTCGGTCCAAGCTGCTGCTGGCGCAGAGCATCGCCCGCGTGGGGCACTGGGAACTCGACGTGGACGGCCGGACGCTGCACGTGTCGCCGATGATCGGCCAGTTGCTCGGATTCGACGCCAAGGGCCCTGCACGGTACGAGGACTTCGTCGCGCTGCTCGATCCACAGGAGCAGGACGCGGTGCGAATGGCCTTCGTGAACTGCGCGACCGGCAACGGCCGCTTCGGTTTCGATCACCGGATACCCGCGCCGGACGGCAGCACGATCTGCCTGCACCAGGAAGCCGACCTCGTCCCGGGCGCCGGCGTCGCCAGCGCCGGCATCGTGATGGTGACGCTACAGGACCTCACCCGCCTCGATCGCGCCGAGGCGGCGGTACGACGCCTGTCGTATTTCGACCCCATCACCGGCCTGCCGAACCGTCGCCACCTGGCCGAGCAGGTATCCAGAGCTCTCGAGGAGCCGGGTGAGACGGTGGCAACCGCGGTCGTGGCGTTCCGCGTGCATAACTTCGACCGTGTCGTGCAGGCCCACGGCCGCGAGCCTGCCAGCCGGCTGATCCAGGAGCTGGCGCGGCACCTGGAGGTGGAGCTGGAACGGCTGGGACAGGCCGGCACGATTCTCTGGCGCGCCGAGTCACCATCGGTGTGCCGCAGCTCGGACGGCGAACTCGGCGTGCTGCTGCGCAGCCGCATTGGTGCCGAGCACGTCGCGACCGTAACTCATGCAGTGCTCGAGTCGGTGTCGGCCAAGGCACAGCAGACCGACGCTGAATACGTGCCTGCGATCAGCGCCGGCATTGCGCTGGCGGAAGGAACCGCGGACGCCGAGCAGCTGCTCGGTAACGCCCACGCTGCTGCAGAGCGCGCCACGGACCCGCGCAGCTGCGTGCTGCACTCGCCGATGCCTCAGGCACAGCTTCGCCGACGACTGGCGATCGAATCCTCGTTGCGCGGTGCGGTGGAGCGGCGTGAGCTGCAGCTCGTGTATCAACCAAGGGTTGCCGCGGAATCTCTCGAGCTGACCGGCGTCGAGTGCCTGGTGCGGTGGGAGCACCCGCAGTACGGCACGATCCGCCCGGAGGAATTCATCTCGATAGCCCAGGAATCCGGGATCGTCGACGACATCGGCCGCTGGATGCTCGACGAAGCCTGCCGGCAGATGGCAGCGTGGCGGCACCGCTACGAGCGCAGGTTCTTCGCATCCGTGCACGTGCTTGCACGCCAGCTGCGGGACCCCCGGCTCGGCGCGGCTGTCCAGGCCGCTCTCGAGCGGCACAGCCTGCCGGCCGACTCGATCAAGGTGGAGATTTCCGAGAGAACCATTACCGAGGCCCCAGAGGCCGCCTATTCGCTGCTCGAGGAGCTGCAGGGCTACGGGCTGCGCATCGGGATCGACGACTTCGGTACCGGACACTCCTCGCTGGGCCGGGTCCGCCGCATTGCCTTCAATTCGATCAAGCTCGATCCGGCCCTGATGGCCGAGCTCTACACGGACCCCTGGATCCAGGGTGTCACCACCGCCGTGCTCGGGATGGCACGGTCGAACCAGATCCGCACCGTCGCCGACGAAATCGACGACCCGGCGACGCTCGAGATGTTGCGCGCGCTCGGCTTCGACGAGGTCCAGGGCCCATGCGTCGCGCACCCGATGAAGGCGCGGGAATTCGAGGAATGGCTGGAGCGCGGCGCGGCCCGTCACCTGATGCACGAGATCAGCGGCGAGCTCGACGACGATCTCGAGGTGTCCGACGGCACGATCGATGACATCATGAAGTGGGCGAACGGATAGCGGGCCGCATCGTCACTCCCGCAGTCGATCGGTTTAACATCCGTACCGGCTGCACAAGGGGAGGACTCTAATGCTTGATCGTGCTTCTGCTGGTCGACCTCATGGATGTCTGAGATGGTCGCGCTGCTGATCGACTGCATAGTGGCGGCGCTGCTGGTGAAGTTCGCTCCGCCAGGCTGGAAGCGGCTGCTGTTCGGATTGCTCGGCGGCTGGCTGGCAGCGATAGCGGACTCGGCGTTGTCCGGCGGGACGCCGCTGGACATCCTCTCCAGAATGACCATGGGCCTGCTGGTTCACCCGCTGATCATCGCGGGCCTGGTCTGGCTGTTCGAGAAGCTGAAAAACCGGGGCAAGCGCCAGGACGGGACAGGTTGACGGCCGCGCGGGCTCCGCCCGCACCGGCGACGCCCGGGATCGCCGGCCAGGATCACGCGACCGTCGCGATGCCGTCGCGGACCGGCCCGGCCGAAGAATCCCGGCCGAGGACCGTCAAGGCTTTTCGGCCGGCTGGCACTCGACGTCGACAGTGACCGAGAACCACGTCTGCTGCTGCTGGAACGCGTTCTGCTCCGTCTTGCCGGCGCCGACGAACACCGTCGCACGACGCAGCGGCTGCGGAGACGCGTCGTAGCGGAGCTCGCAACGCACCTTCCGCGACGTATTGTTGGTCAGCTTGACGACCAGCATCCTGCTCATCTCGACGTGCTCGATCTTCACGTCCAGGTCATTGAGCTTTGGCCTGATTTCCACCGAATAGGTCTGCGCAAAGCTGTTCGACGCCAGCATGGCCAGCGCAACGGCCGCGCACAGCCGCCCGGATCTGCGCCTGCACGAGTTGAACGATTCCATCTCCACCCTCCGAGGATCCGGCGATCCGTCGGGTCACCGCCGTCGGTGAACCCGTACTGACCGCAGTATGAGTTGCCGGGCGGCCCGGCTATGCTGGCCGGAAGCACCGGAAATTCAGTTTACCGCGGAGGCAGCATTACATGAGGACCCGTATCACCGAACTCTTTGGGATCGAGCATCCCATCATCCAGGGCGGCATGCATTACGTCGGCTTCGCCGAGCTGGCGGCCGCAGTGTCGAACGCGGGTGGCCTCGGCATCATCACCGGACTGACGCAGAAGACGCCGGAGGCGCTGGCCGCGGAAATCCGGCGCTGCCGCGAGATGACCGACAAGCCCTTCGGCGTCAACATCACGTTCCTGCCCACCGTGACCGCGCCCGACTACCCGGGCTACATCCGGGCCATCGTCGAGGGCGGAGTGAAGATCGTCGAGACCGCGGGCCGCAACCCGGAGCAGGTCATGCCGCACCTGCATGCCGCCGGCATCAAGGTCATCCACAAGTGCACCTCGGTTCGACACTCGCTGAAGGCACAGTCGATCGGCTGCGACGCGGTCAGCGTGGACGGCTTCGAGTGCGGCGGGCATCCCGGTGAGGATGACGTCCCGAATTTCATACTGCTGCCACGCGCGGCAGAGGAACTGCAGATACCGTTCGTCGCGTCGGGCGGCATGGCGGATGGTCGCTCGCTGGTCGCAGCGCTGTCGCTCGGTGCCGACGGCATCAACATGGGCACGCGCTTCATCGCGACGAAGGAGGCGCCGGTACACGAGAACGTCAAGCAGGCCATCGTAGCCGCCAGCGAGCTCGACACGCGGCTCGTGATGCGTCCGCTGCGCAATACCGAACGCGTGTTGCGCAATGCCGCCGTGGACCGTCTGCTGGAAAAGGAGCGCACGCTCGGCAGCGCGCTCAAGTTCGAGGACATCATCGAGCAGGTCGCCGGTGTCTACCCCCGCATCATGATGAACGGCGACATGGACGCAGGCGTGTGGTCCTGCGGCATGGTTGCCGGGCTGGTCCACGACGTGCCGACCGTCAAGGAACTCGTGGACCGCATCATGCGCGAAGCCGATGAGATCATCGGCAAGCGACTGGCAGGCATGGTCGCCGGCTGAAGACCAGCCCGTCGCCGGTACGCACGAGAGCCCGATGCGACAGCAGTTTTCGCGGACGGCTTTGCTGGTCATCGGCCTGGCGTTCGTCTGTTGGCCCGTGGTCCCGGATCTTGCATTCTTCGTGCTGTCGCTGACCCCGGCCGCCGCGGCGATCGATCCGGGCCGCGCCCAGGGATACTTCGCAGTGAACGGCAGACGCATCGAGCTGACGGAAGCGTTCGCGCATCTGCACAGCAATCGGGAGGGCCGCCTGCCGTTCATGCCGGAACTCAGGATCGTCCTGGCGGACCGGCCGGTCCCTCAGCAGTCGCTGGCAGGCCTGGAGTCGCCGGACGTGCTCGAGCTGGCACGCGAGGGGCAAGTGCTTGGCCTGCTGATCAGGCTGGACCCCGGCAAGCCCGGCACGGTGCTGCTCACGGTGCTCGAGCCGCCGCACGGCGGGTCGGGCATGCTCGCGTCGCGGCGATACGGTCCGACCACTCCGGGCCTGCTCGAGAACCTGCGCCTCTCGCCTCAACGTGTCGGCGGCGACCTCAGCTGTCCGCCCGGGGAGCCGCTCGAGTGCAGCGTGCACTTCAGCGCACCGGTGTTCAAAGACTGAGACGCGAGTCGGACGGCCGCGCGCAATCGGTGCGTATTCGTCGCTGGATACGAACTGCGTCGGGATCCGCCCGGGGAAGCGCCCGCGCGAAATCCTCGCATCGCGCAGCGCGTGATCGCGGGACGTCCTAGCGGAGGCCGAGACCGAACCAGGCTGCGACGGCCAGCAGCAGCACGGGCACGAGCCACTCGGCGAGCCGCAGTGTAAGCAGCACGCGCCGGAACCAGCGCCGGTCGTTGAGGTGTGGAAACGGGGTATTCGTCGGCACCGGCCTATCGAGAAAAGCGCACAACGGCTGCCAGCCCTGCCGCACGTCGAACTCGAGCAGCCGCTCCGGCGGCACGGTGTTGCGAACATCGGCAAGGTGCTTCTCGTACACCTCGATGGCCCACGTCCGGTCCAGGAAGCGACCCTGGAAACGGCCGTTCCAGATCACGTCATCGTGCATCTGCCGCATGCGCCTGGGAAACCACCAGGGCAGGACCTGGTCGATGACCCAGAGCGTGTCTCGGACGCTGTCGTACCATGCCGCGGGATCGCGGACGGTCAGCACGACCTTCGCGTCCGGATAGAGCGCCATCAATTCCCGGTAGAACTCGCAGGCCGGCCAGTCCACGGCCGCCCGGTACCGGCGAAAGAACCGCCGATAGTCCACCGGCTCACCGGCCCGGGCACGGATCCAGAACCGGAGATGCGGATAATGTGTCAGCGCAGTTTGCATGTGGTAGCAGGGCTCGTATTCCAGCACCTGCAGCGCCGCCCGTAGCGATGTCGTCCCGGAGCGGCCGAACCCGGCGCCGATGACCTGCAGTCCATCTTCGACGGTTCGCTTTGTCATGGCAGGGGCGTGCCGAGGCTCAGTAGCGCGTTCCACTCGCGCAAGCTGCCTGCCAGCCGGTCGTCCCGTCAACGTTGCCCGCCGCGCGGCGTCCCATCGATGCCGGACTTCCAGTAAAGTTCCGGGTCACCGCCGGGAGGTACCACCGATGCCATTGGAGATCCGCAGGAGCGTTCAGCAGATGCTGGCCGAGGCCAACTCGGAGATCGAGACGCTCGACGTCGACGAAGCTCGGGCGCTGCACGGGCGTCCGGAGGTTACTTTCGTAGACCTGCGTGATCCCCGTGAGGCCTGGCGCGAGGGCGGCATTCCGGGCGCGGTGCCGGTCACGCGAGGGATGCTGGAATTCTGGATCGACCCGGGCAGTCCGTACCACAAGCCCCTGTTCGCATCCGGCAACAAGTTCGTGTTCTTTTGCGCGGGCGGCTGGCGTTCTGCGCTGGCCGCGAAAACCGCTCAGGACATGGGACTCACGCCGGTGTGCCACATCGAGGGTGGCTTCAGTGCATGGAAGAAGGCCGGCGCTCCGGTCGAGTCCGTCGAGCCTAGACTTCCAGGGCGCAAGCCGGGTTGACCGGGATCATCCTCCCGGATGGCTGGCTGGTCGCGACTCGCTGCCGCTCAGCTCCACTCGGTGAGCGTACCCTTGTACGAGCGTCCATCCAGGCTGATGACGCCGTCCGACAGCAGCACTGCTCCGGTGGAAACTCGCACGATTGAGCGTACGCGCCACTTGTGCTTACCGGTCCTTTCGAAGAATCCGTCCCCGGTGCCCTGCACGACCTCGCCGTTCTCGAGGTAGCCCGAACCCACCCAGCTCGATCGACCGCTCTCGGCGCCAGGCCCATCGGCCCACAGGCTCATCGTACCGAGCACCGTTCCGAAGCCGGTCGCGGTCCCTTCGAGGTTGATCTCGGTTTCTCCGCCGGCTCCTGGTATCTCGTTGTAGGTGACGCTGGTGGACTTCAAAGAAAACTCGGCCCCCTTCTTCTTCCCCTTGGCCATGGCTCGCCTCCGTTGTGACTTGTGGTTCTTGCGGACCGGGACAAGCTACTCCAGTCCATGCCGGCAAACCACCATGCATCGCAGCAAAGGTTGGCCGCCGACAGCGAACACCGCGGGGCCCGGCTCTAGGCCTGGTCGTCGGTCTCTTCCGCCATGAATCGCTGCAGCATCGTCGCGGTCGTGATCGAAGGGTCCCAGGCGACGATCCGGTTCCGACCGGCCGACTTTGCGACCAGCAAAGCCTTGTCCGCCCGGTCGATCGACTCCTCGACGCTGGCCTCCGGATCGAGCATCGCCAGTCCGAACGACGCCGTTACGCGCACCGGGTCGCCGGTGTCGCTGACAGCGACCGAAGTCGAAGCGAGCCCTGTCCTGACCCGCTCCATGATCTGCTCGGCGCGTGCGAGGTCGACGCCCGGTAGCGACACCAGG
>DATIRA010000312.1:0-5746 GCA_035470225.1 Steroidobacteraceae bacterium
GGTGCGCCGTGCCGCGCGGAGAGCTGGAGATTCGCGCGGCGGAACACCGAATCGATGCAAACATCCGCGAGCAGCGTCAGCTCGAGCAGGATCTCATCGACGTCGGCGAAGGACGCGAGGTCCCGCCAGGCGATCCTCGCGAGCTGCCGCCGCCGGAAGCGCCGCAGCGCGGCGAGGTAGTGCGCGTCGTCGTCGTTGCCTCCGATCAGGTCCTCGAGCCCGGCCGCGAGCCACTGCCTGTCTGCGCTACCGTGCAGCCGCCCAGCGGTCGAACCGAGCCACTCGAGCAGTGCCTCGTCTCGCAGGCAGGCCTCGGCGACGAAATCGCTGCAGGCCCATACGCGCGGCAGGCTGTCGGCCAGGCGTGACGGCAGTTCCAATGACGCGGCCGCGCCGTCGCGCTGCGCCAGTGCCGCGAGGTGATTCGCGAGCCGTGGTCGCAGCAGCTCCGGTATCTTCGACGAGTCCACGCCGGTCGTGTTCATCGCTTCCGTTCCGTGCCCATGTCAGCCCCGCTGAACGGCGCAGCGGGCTGCGCCCGGACCATGCTGCCGGCCAGCAGCGCCGCGGTGATCAGCAGCACCGAGGCCAGCATGAACGCGGCACCCGGCAGGTGCAGTGGCGCCGCCGGGCCGATGAAATATGCGAACGTCCCGGCGAACAGCCCTGGTCCTATCATCGTCGCGACTCCGAGCACCGACCCGTTCGCTCCCTGCAGCTGGCCCTGTTGGGTAGGATCCACGTACCGGGTCATCAGGCCCTGCACCGAGGGGCCGGCGAGGCCCCAGAGCGCGACGACGGGCACACCGATCATGAAGATCGCTCCGGTCCGGGCCAGCGCGTAGATCAGGAAGCCGACCGCGCCTGCACCGAGGCCCACGAGCAGTGTCCGCCGCTCGCCGAACCGGCGCACGGCCGGGCCGATCAACGCGCCCTGCACGATCGCCGAGCAAACCCCGATGACCGCGAGGCTGAGCCCGACGGTGCGCTCGTCCCAGCCGTAGCGGTAGCCCGCGTACAGCACCATCGTCGATGGCAGCACGGCATGGGCGAGACTGCTCAGGAAGGACACGCCCGCAAGACCCTTGAGCTGCGGGTGAGAGCGTAGCATCTGCAGCGAGCCGACCGGGTTCGCGCGGCGCCATTCGAATGCGCGGCGTCGCTCCGGCGGCAGCGACTCCGGCAGTATCAGGAAGCCGTACGCGGCGTTCGCGAGGCTCGCGACGGCCGCGGCCCAGAATGGCAGCCGAGGGTCGATACTGCCGAGGATGCCGCCGATCGCCGGCCCGAGCACGAATCCGGCGCCGAACGCGACGCCCATCATCCCGAAGCCCGCAGCGCGGCGCTCCGCGGGAGTCACGTCCGCGACATAGGCCATCGCGGTGCTGATGCTGGCGGCCGTCACGCCGGAAATGAGCCGGCCGACGAACAGCCAGCGCAGGCTCGGCGCCAGCGCCATCAGGATGTAGTCGAGTCCCAGCCCGAGGTTCGACAGCAGGATCACCGGACGTCGTCCGAACCGGTCCGACAACGCGCCCATCACCGGCATCGAGACGAACTGCATGAACGCCCAGACCGTACCGAAAATCCCGTAGATCTTCGCCGCGCTGGCGGTGTCGCCGCCCATGAAGCTCTCGATCAGCTTCGGCAGCACGGGAATGATCATGCCGAGCGCCAGCATGTCGAGCAGGATCGTGATGAAGATGAACGCGATCGCCGCGCGGCGTTCAGCCATATCGAATGACCGACCGCGGGACGTGCTCCTCGCAACGGAATCCTGGTGCCAGTCCGAGATCGATCAGCACGCCGACGCCGCTGACGGAGTATCCCGCCTGGCGGCACAGCGAAGCGGACGCGCGCAACGTGCCGCCGGTCGCGAGCACGTCATCGATCAGCAACAGGCGGCCCTGCCCGGCCTGCATTTCCAGGATGCCCGAGCCGTACTCGAGGTCGTAGGCTACGTCCACGATCGGTGGCGGCAGCTTGCCCTTCTTGCGGATCGGCACCAGACCCTTGCGGCGACGATCCGCCAGCGCCGCGGCGAGTATGAAGCCGCGCGACTCGACACCTGCCACCGCGTCCACCCGGTCCCAGGTCGCCTGGTCGAACAGCTCGTCCATCGCGCTGACCGTCTCGCTGAATCGCAGGCGCAGCAGCGGGTTGATGTCGCGAAACAATATCCCGGGCTTCGGAAAATCCGGGATCTCGGCGACCAGGGCTTTCAGTGACTGCATCGGCAACCTCGCTCGGCAGCGTAACGAAAACGGATGGGTCGGGCGAGGCGGCCTCGCGACCGGCGAGCCCGCGGCCGAAACGCTCGTTCCGGCCCGTGGCCGGGTTTTCGGAGTCGGGATTATGCGGCACGCTAGCCGGCACCCGCGATCAATGACCGGGCAGTTGCGAACGCAGTCGAGCCGCGCGGCATGGACCGCGCGGCCCCGGAGGGTCCAGCATGAACGTCAGCGAAGCCGTCGAATCCCACATGAGTTGTCGTGCCTTCCTGCCGACACCAGTCCCCGAATCGACCGTCAGGGAGATCCTCGAGGCCGCCAGGCGGACACCTTCGGGTGGCAATCTCCAGCCATGGCACGTGTTCGCGCTGGCGGGCGAACCGCTGGCCGCGCTGATCTCGAACATCCGTAGCAAGCTGCCGACGCATCCGCGCGGGGAAGGCGCCGAGTACGACGTCTACCCGGCCAAGCTCGGCGAGCCCTACCGGACCCGGCGCTTCCGCATCGGCGAGGACATGTACGCGACGATCGGTATCAGCCGCGAGGACAAGCTCGGGCGGCTGCTGCAGTTCGCGCGCAACTACGAGTTCTTCGGTGCCCCGGTCGGGCTCATCTTCTGCATAGACCGGCAGATGGGCCCGCCGCAGTGGTCCGATCTCGGAATGTACATGCAGACCGTGATGCTGCTGGCGCGGGAGCGCGGACTGCATACCTGCGCACAGGAAGCATGGTGCGTCTGGCACCGCACCGTTGGAGAGTTTCTCGGACTGCCGAGCGAACTGATGCTGTTCGCGGGCATGGCACTCGGCTATCGGGACGAGGATGCGCCGATCAATCGGCTCAACAGCGAGCGTGCCCCGCTCGAGGAGTTCGCGACGCTGCGCGGATTCTGATCCGCGACCGTCGGAAAAGCTGACATCCAGCGAGACCCCGTCGATCGGCGCCTTATGTCGTGAAGGCCAGGATCCGGTCGCTGAACTGAGAGCTGGTTCTCATTGCGCGGGTGGTTGTTGCGCGGAAGCGACGCCGGCGACGTGTCGCAACCCTTTACAAACATGGCTCCGCAGCAACGGCCCTTCCCGGCAGTGAGCCGAAAAACACAAGGCAAATCCTCGCCCAACGGCGCTCTGGCACGGCGCGTGCAGGGATCTGGGGTGGGCAGAAGGCGTGCCCGTCATGGAGAGGATCGATATGAGTCTGCTGTGGATCAGGAATCGAAGCCTGCAGCTCTCGCCCCGCGCCCGGCTGGTCGCCGACGAGGAAGCCGCAGCGCTGCGCAGGAAGCTAGAAACCCTCGAGTGGAAGCCGGAGAACGGCTTTCTGAAGGACCAGTGGGCCGAGCGGGTTACTCCCAGCGGCAGCGGTCGATCCCGCGCCGCCTGAGCAGCGTATCAGCCCCGCTGCCTGCGACGGGCGTCCATCGGGTGCTCGACGCGGCGCAGCTTGTCGAGGACGTGCAGCAGGGCGAGCCAGGGATGGCGCCGCATCATCCGCGGTCCCGAGTAACGCATGATCGCGCGCGCCTGCTCCCGCTGCCTGCGCTTGTAGCAGTGGATGGGGCACCGGGCACAGGTCGGCTTGTCCTCGCCGTAAGGGCACTTCTCGAGCCTCGCCTGCGCATACCCGAGAAACTCAGCGCAGTCTCGGCAGGGCACGGGCTCCGTGCCGGGATGATGATCAGCGCAGTAGATCTCGACCATGCACTGCATCGTCAGGAACTCGCGCCGAAGCCGGGATGATTCGAAAGTCACTCAGGGTCCACCCTGTTCATCGAGCACGCGGAGCCTGGCCGGGCACGAGACCCACTGAAAGATAGGATTTTCCGCAGCCGGCGCGTTCATCGCGGTCCGGGCGGGTTTCGCAACACCGCCATCGTCGCATTGAGCTTGGCCACGAGCTGCCGGGCGTCTCCTGTCAGCGCGAACACGTCCGCTTCGACGACCACCAGCGCACGGCCCGGCTTCAGCACCTCGGCGCGGCAGTGCAGCCGCTCGCCCTGCGCGGGCCGAAGCAGGTTGATCTTGAACTCGGCGGTCACGACCGCCGCGCCATCGCCGAGCAGGGTCGTGGCTGCGGCCCCGGCGCAGTGGTCGGCAAGGGTCGCGAGGACGCCCGCGTGCGCGAGACCGTTCTGCTGCAGATGCCAGTCCTCGAGCTTCAGCCCGGCCTCGCACCAACCCTCGCCGAGGCCGAGCAGCTCGATCCCGAGCTTCGCAACGAACGGCGCATCCTGGAACCCACGTGCAACGGCTGCGCTGAAGTCCATCGGAACCCTCCTGCGGACAGTGAGGCACCAGCGGCGAACACGCCCGGCGAGCGGATCTGAGAGAATGCCGGCCGGCCCTCCCCGCGCCGACAGTGTGCGCCCGGTTCGTCATGACTGAAAGTCACCCTCCGGAACCGTCCGACGCCGCATCGGATCGCCTGCACGCGGCCGAGCGTTCCGGGCTGGCAGCGGCGATGACCGCCTTCGCGCTCTGGGGTGTGTTCCCGCTTTACCTGAAGCCGCTCGCGGACGTGCCGGCGCTGCAGGTCATGGCTCACCGGGTCGTCTGGTGCTGCCTGCTGGTGACGGCCTACCTGGCTTGGCGCGGCGAGCTCGGCAGCGTCAAGGCCGCGCTGTCGAACCCGGCGACCCGCCGGCGGCTGGCCGCGTCCGCGGTGCTGATCAGCATCAACTGGCTCGTGTACGTGTGGGCAGTGGGCCATGGCCACGTGGTCGAAGCGAGCCTCGGCTATTTCATCAACCCGCTGCTGAACGTCGTGCTCGGGGTGTTCATTCTCTCCGAACGCCTGACCCGGGCGCAGTGGACGGCGGTCGCGCTCGCGGCCGTGGGCGTCCTGTACCTGACGGTCGCGGCCGGCCGCCCGCCATGGATCGCGCTGGTGCTCGCGGCGAGCTTCGGCACCTACGGACTGATGCGCAAGATGGTCGCGGTGGAGTCGGTGCCGGGCCTCGCCAGCGAGACGCTGCTGCTGACGCCGTTCGCGGCGGCTTTCCTCGTCTGGGCCGGACAGCGGGGCAGCGGTGCCTTCGCGCAGGGCGACGCCGTCATCGACGCGCTGCTGGTCGGCAGCGGCCTCGCCACCGCACTGCCATTGGCACTGTTCGCGTTCGGAGCCCGCCGCATCCGCTATTCGACGATCGGCATCGTGCAGTACATCGGCCCGACGCTGCAGTTCCTGATCGGGGTCTTCCTGTTCCACGAGCCGTTTCCGAGAGCTCGTGCAATCGGCTTCGGCCTGATCTGGACCGGGCTCGCAATCTATGCGGCAGAAGGCCTTTGGCGAAGCCGCCGCCGGCCCATTCGCGCAGTGGGAAGCTGAGCCGGAATCAGTCCGGTCAGGCGCCCGCTACGAAGATCGCGATCGCGCAGCCGATTCCGACCAGCCAGGCGAGCGACCTGAGCGTCGCCAGGTCGGCCAGGTAGAAGCCCAGATGCGCGACGCGCGCAACCACGAACACGATCGCCAGCAGGTCCACCCGCGCCTGCGGAGCGCCGGTCAGCTGGGCG
>DATIRA010000313.1:0-2285 GCA_035470225.1 Steroidobacteraceae bacterium
TCGCCAATCCTTCGCCGGAGCCCGTACCATCCGCGCTGAACCGCAGAGGGGACAGGTGGGCGCACTCGAGAGCTTCGTCAGGCGGATCGACGCATTCAACGACTGGCTCGGACGCACGGTCGCCTGGCTGACGCTCGGTTGCGTGCTCACCTGTTTCGCCGTCGTCGTGCTGCGATATGGCTTCGACGTCGGGTTTCCGTGGATGCAGGAGCTGTACGTCTGGCAGCACGCGGTGGTGTTCATGGCCGGCGCCGGATACACGCTGCTGCACCGCGGGCACGTGAACGTCGACGTGGTCTACGGGCAGCTGGGGCCGCGCGCCCGGGCGTGGATCGACATTCTCGGCACGCTCGGCTTCCTGTTTCCCTGGCTCGCGGTCATCGCGGTCAATTCGGCGCCGTTCCTGCTCGCCTCGTGGAGCATCCGCGAGGCCTCGAGCACAGCCAACGGTATGCCGGCGCTGTTCCTGCTCAAGTCGTTGCTGTGGGTCTTCTGCGCCGTGCTTCTGCTGCAGGGGCTCGCGCTGATCGCCCGGCGAGCGCTGTTTCTCTGCGGTCGAGAGATGCCCGATCGCGACGAGCAACGGGTCACCGATGAATAGCCCTGACAGTCGGGCCCGGGAACGGGGCCGATGAGCGCACCGCTCACCGGCGAGGCACTGGCCGTGGCGATGTTCCTCGCCACGATCGGCGCGGTGCTCGCGGGCTATCCCGTCGCCTTCACGCTGGCCGGCGTCGGCCTGATCTTCGCCGGCCTGGGCACGGTGCTCGGAGTCTTCGACCTGACGATCCTCTCGGCGCTCATCGGGCGCTATTTCGGGACGATGACCAACGAGACGCTGGTCGCGGTACCGCTGTTCGTGTTCATGGGCGTGATGCTGGAGCGCTCGAAGATCGCGGAGGCGCTGCTCACGACGATGGGCGAGCTGTTCGGCTCGCTGCGCGGCGGTCTCGGCTACTCGGTCGTGATCGTCGGGGCGCTGCTCGCAGCGTCCACCGGCATCGTCGGCGCCACCGTGGTAACGATGGGGCTGCTTTCGCTGCCGGCGATGATGCGCGCCGGCTACGACCGGCGGCTCGCGGCCGGCACGATCTGCGCCTCGGGGACGCTCGGACAGATCATCCCGCCGTCGACCGTGCTGATCTTCGTCGGCGACATCCTGCAGGGCGCCAATCAGCAGGCACAACTGGACCTCGGCAACCTGGCCCCGGAGCCGATCTCGGTCGGCCAGCTGTTCGCCGGCGCGATGATTCCGGGACTGCTGCTGGTGGGGCTGTACTGCGCGTGGATACTGTTCAGGTCGCTTGCAGATCCCCGCTCGTGCCCGCCGCTCGAGATGAGCGACGAACGTCGGGCGGGTCTCGCCGGCAGGGTGCTCGGGGCGCTCATCCCGCCGCTGCTGCTGATGCTCGCGGTCCTCGGCTCGATCCTGGCCGGGATCGCGACGCCGACCGAATCCGCCTCGGTCGGCGCGGTCGGCGCGATGGCACTCGCCGCGACGAAACGCCGCTTCAATCTGCCGATTTTGCGCGAGGTGATGCGCACGACGCTCAGTATCACCTCGATGATCTTCGTGATCCTGCTCGGGGCGAGCGTGTTCAGCCTCGTCTTCAGGGGGCTCGGCGGCGAGAACCTGGTGCACGACGCGCTGGCATCGATGCCTGGCGGCATCGCCTTCGCGGTGCTGGCCGTGATGCTGGTGATCTTCGTGCTGGGGTTCTTCCTCGATACGTTCGAGATCATCTTCATCGTCGTGCCGATCGCGGCACCGGCCCTGATCAAGCTCGGAGTGGACCCGGTCTGGCTCGGCGTGATGATCGGCATGAACCTGCAGGCGAGTTTCCTGACGCCATCATTCGGCTTCGCGCTGTTCTACCTGCGCGGCGTCGCGGAGGGCCTGCTCAAGACGATCGACATCTACCGCGGAGTCGTGCCGTTCGTGGGCCTGCAGCTCGTCGGCATCGCGCTGCTGTGGCTCGCGCCCGGGATGGCGACCAACCTGCCGGAGAAACTGTTCGCGCAGCAGGCGACGACAATCGAGATGCCCGATGACGGCGGTACGGAGATCGCGCCCGCGGGCTCTCCGGTGGCCGACGACTTCAGCGACCTGCTCGAGGATCCCACGCCGGGTCGCAATCCGCCCTACCGGGATGATTTCGAGGATCTGCTGCCCGAGTGAGCCGGGACCCGCAGGCCCGCAGCGCTACTGCATGAGCCTGAACTCGAACGGCAGCCGCCGCGCATTCAGGTAGGCCTGTTCGCCGATCCGGGTCCAGGGGATGATC
>DATIRA010000314.1:0-3301 GCA_035470225.1 Steroidobacteraceae bacterium
GGCGATCCCCGGAGGCAGGGGCTTGCCTTTCTGCTTCTTCGAGTTCTTGTAAGCGTCGCCGGAGTGCGCCGAGTAGTAATCCTGGATGATCGAGATCTCGTCCCTGCTGAACACGACTGATACGTCTGCCGAACCCGGCATTGGCATCAGCAGTATGGCTAAGGCGCAGGCACTGACCAGCGTGCGAAAGCTCACGGCGCGGAACCCCTGTTTGGTAGCCCGGCGAAGTCTAGCGGGCTGTCGCGCCCGGCCGGTGTGAGCCCGCTCACGTATTGTCAGCGCCGAGGCCGCCGCGACCTGGCCACCGGGCTCTCAGTATGGCGATCCGAAGACGAGCCGGTAAACGGTGAGATCCTCGCCAAAGCGGTAGCCGATGCCGATCCTCGGCAGCGGGATTCGCCACAAGTGCAGTTTTTCCGTCATGCCGAGCGTCAGGCCGAATTCGAACTGGACCAGTGCTTCGTCCCTGCGCCTGGCGTCGGCCGGCGCATCGGGGATATCGCTGAAGATATCGGCCATCGCGTAGGCGAGAAAGTCGGGTCGCCGGCCGCTGGCCTCGGGCTGGAACGGGCGCCGCGCCGTGGCGCCGATCCGCAATCGGGTGAAATCGTCGGTCCCGTCGACTCCTTTCTGCCGGACGGCGGCGTGCACTAGTTCCTGATAGGCTTCCCAGTCCGTCGTGCTGCTTCGAAGCCCCTGCGTGCTGCGCAGTCCGATTGCGAAAACACGCTGGTCCAGCTCGCTCGACCGGTCGCGCGCGACTCCGGCTTCGACGAAGGGTTCGAGTGTCCAGTTCTCCCGCATCCGAACGTCGACTGCCACGCCCGGTACGAAGCTCAGCGAGTCGATGCGGTCGGGTAATCCGTTGTCCGCGACGTCGCGGGGCTTGAAGTCCAGGAACCCCAGTGTCACGGGCAGGGTCAGGCGGGTGCGGACCCGCGCGTCATCCTCGGCGGGGAGTGTGTAACCGAAGGGCAGTCGATATACCTGCAGGGTCCGGCCGGAGACCGAGTAGATGCCCGATCCGAGCTGTGTCGCGAAGCCGAAGTTGATGACCGCCTGCTCGCTTCGCGTCAACGGCGTGGCCGCATTCGCGGAGAGGCTCGCTACAACGAGCAGGGTGGCAATCAAGCGAGCCATCAGCTTCGATTCTAGCGCGCCACGCGGCCTCCAGCGCCCGCGGGTGGTTTCCTGATTGCGCGAGGATTCAGGCATCATCAGCAGTGCGCCGGCGAGCACGCCATCGGCGACGGCGGCTCGTGATCGTGCGAGACGGCAGCGGCAGGCAATGGCCTGTTGGCGGTGCGGTGCAGATGACCGGTGGCCTGAGCCGCCCACCTGCAGGGCTGGAGGACCTGAATTGCATTCACGCGGGTTTCCCCCGGTCGCGAACGCGGAATCCCGTGTGCTGGTGCTGGGCACGCTGCCGGGCCCGCGCTCGCTGCAGATGCGGCAGTACTACGCCCAGTCACGCAACGCGTTCTGGCCGATCATGGGGGAGCTGTTCGGCGCGTATCATGAGCTGGCGTATTCGAAGCGACTCGCGGTCCTGAGGAGGCATCATGTCGCGCTGTGGGACGTGTGCCACGCCGCGTACCGACCGGGCGCGCTCGATGCAGCGATAGACATGTCGTCGATCGTGCCGAACGACCTCGGCGATTTCCTCGAGTCCCACCGCCGGATCCGGCTGATCTGCTTCAATGGCAGGACGGCCGAAAAGCTCTATCGGCGACTGGTACTGCCCGGCCTGCCGGAGTCCCGGCAGAGCATTCCCGGCAGGACACTGCCGTCGACGAGCCCCGCGTACGCGGCAATGCGGTTCGAGCAGAAGCTCGAGCAATGGGAGATCGTGCTGCGGGAGTGCGGCGGACGATGCCTGAACGAAAAAGGCCGAGCCGGACGATGAGCCCGGGCTCGGCCCTGCTGGCTGTCGGTAACACACCTCGCTGCCAGGCGGCATTACTTGCGCGTGGCTGACGGGGCCGCCCGGCGCGCCACCTTGCACACCGGACTCGAGGAACGGACCTCCGACAGGAGGAGGATCCACAATGCTCCGCTCGCTCGGTCCCCGCGTCGCCGGCCGCCAGCGGGCATCGACACGTGGGACTCGAGGTACTTTTACGCCATAAAGGCTTACACGCGCAATCTCGAATCTGCGAAGACGTGCATTATGGAAAGTGCGTAACGTTTGCTCAGGACGCTCTCGGGACCAGTGGGGCTCATCCCCTGAGCCTACGGACCCGGAGAATCTGGGCTGAGGACGGGGCGGCGGGGCCGGGCAGCCCGTCTCCGCCGAAGGACCGGCGGGCCGTTCCGTCCTCACCAGCGAAGCACCCGGGACTCACCCCGCCCACGCGGGTCGGAGGCGGGCCGGTACGTGTCTCCGTCGCGCCAGATCAGCTGCACGTCGCCCATCTCCCACGGATGCGGCTGCACGTCGTAGCCGCGGGAGCGCAGCGCCTGCTGCGTTTCGTCCGGCAATGGGAAGCCCGGGCTGAAGGTGATCAGCTCCGGCGGCATCAGCTGGTGATGGAATCTGGGGGCCGCGACCGCCTGCGCGGGAGTGAGCCCGAAGTGCAGGATGTCGACGATGGACTGGAAGACAGAGCTGATGATCGTCGACCCGCCCGGCGAGCCCAGCACCATGTTCACCTCGCCCTCCCGTAGCAGGATTGTCGGCGACATCGACGAGAGCATGCGCTTTCCGGGCTGGATCTCGTTGGCGGTCGAGCCGACCACTCCGTAGTAGTTCGGCGCGCCCGGCTTGATGCTGAAGTCGTCCATCTCGTTGTTCAGCAGGAATCCCGCGCCCGCGACGACGACGCCGCTGCCGAAGTTGGTATTGAGCGTATAGGTGTTGGCGACCGCGTTGCCGTCCGCGTCGACGATCGAGAAGTGGATCGTGTCGTGCGGCTCGAGGCCCGGCCGGACCGCCTCGAGCGGCGAAATCGTCTCTGGATTCACCTCTGCCGCGCGCGCGACGATGTAGGAGTCTTCCATCAGTCGTGCGATCGGCACCTGCACGTGGTCCGGATCGCCCAGGTACTCGGCGCGGTCGGCGAAGACGCGTTTCTCCATCTCGGCGACCAGGTGAACGTACTGGTCCGAGTTGTGCCCGACCCCTGTGAAATCGCTAGCCAGCGCATCCTTCATCTTCAGCAGCTGTATCACCGCGAAGCCGCCAGAGCTCGGTGGCGGAGCGGACAGGATCTCGTAGCCTTGCCACCGCGCTCGCAGCGGCTCGCGCCAGACCGGCCGGTAATGCGCGAGATCGGCCGCCGTGATCAGGCCACCGCCACGG
>DATIRA010000315.1:0-3580 GCA_035470225.1 Steroidobacteraceae bacterium
GAAATCGTGATCTTCTGGCCGCCCGCGGGCACTTCTAACTTTACGGCGCTGGACATCGAGCTGTCTCCGGTTCGGATTTAGCTGAGATTGACCGCGAATGCTAGCACAGCGCGGTTGCGTTACAGGGCGCCCCGGCTAGCGGAGAGTGACCAGGGCTGTGACCACTGCCGGTGGGTCGCCCACTTCCGTCCAGGCGAACAGGATCCCCTCGTCGGCCGCCACCATCTGCGGGAATCCCGACGAACGGGCCACGCTCGATTCCGCGATGTCGACCGCCTGCCCGACCGGCCCGTCCCGGTCGAACGGCTGGGCACGGATCCGAGTCCCGGATTCCCCGTCCTCGAGCCAGCTCACGATCGCCCGCCCGCCGGTCAGTACGACGTCGACGCGTCCGGCGACCCGTCCCGAGGCGACCTCGAGCGGCCGGGCAAACGACCGTCCCGCGTCTTCTGAGAAGGCGAGCCGGACCCGCGGCAGGTCCGGCGCCGTGAACCATGCGACCACTACGGTCGAACCGCTGGCATCCACCGCGGGCCCGTTCACCGGGCAGGCATCGATCTGCCAGCCGTCGGCGTGGACCAGAACCGGGTCCGACCAGCCTTGCGGGGTCCCCCGTCGCAGCGCGATGTCGCGGACCTCGGCGAAGTCGCGATCTCGGTACACCAGAACCGGACCTTCCGCGGTGATCGCGACGTCCGTCTGGCAGCAATCGCAAACCCTGTCGTCGATCTCGACATCCTCGCCGCCCACCGCGGTCAATGGGCCGCTGCGCAATGTCATCGCTCCGTCCGCCTGCGCGTGCTCGGTGCCGCCCCCGTGGCCGCCGCCGGTGCGCCGCCCGTCGAGCCATGCCGCCCAGGACCTGCCATCCCAGCTGAAAAGCGAAACGAACCCGTGCTCGGTCGGGGTGCCGTCATCGTGCGGGCTGAATGGGCGGGACCAGCTCCGGCCGCCGTCCTCGGAGAGGCTTACGCGGACGTCGTAGGAATATATACCCCCGGCGGTCTGCTCCAGCCAGTGAGCGGCCAGCCGGTCGCCACCGAGCGGCACGACGGACGGGAAGTCGGCCCAGTTGATGAACCAGTCCGATCCGCTCGCAACCGTGCCGGCCGGCTGCCAGCGGTGCTGTCTCCAGGTCGAGAAGCGCAGCGCGTAGCCCTCGCCCTGGGGTTCCAGCCAGCCGGCGACCACTTCCCCTGCGGGGCCCGTCGCGAGACTCGGATAACGGGCGCCGGCGCCTGAGGGCAACTCGCGCAATTCGACCGCGTACAGCCAGGGCCCGGACTCGCCAGCGCAGGCTGCAAGCAGCGCGAGTGCGGTCGTCGTCAGGATGTGTCTCACGGGCGTCATTGTGCAGCAGTTCATGGGCTCGGGCCCGGGTGCGTCGTGTCGCGTGGCACCGGTGTCTGCCCGCTTGCCATCGGGCGGCATGGCGCGCTAGTGTCGGCGGCCATGATGAGCCGTGCAGGCATGCCGACGGGGCTCGCCTGGATCAGGCGCCGGCAGTGTGCGCTCGCGAGGAGCGTGCTCGCGTTCTTTTGCCTGGCCTGGCTGCAGATGGCTGCTCTGCCCTGTGTGATGGCTCATTCCGCCGAACGGAACGGATCCAGCGCCGCAGTCGCGTTCGTCGGGCACGGGCAGGCCGCGGACCATGGTGCGCATGGCATGCATGGGCACGATGGCACCGGCGGCCCCGGCCACGACGCGGCGCGGCACTGCATCTACTGTCCCGCGGACTCGGGCCACCTGGCCGGTTCCCCCGACCAGCAGTGTTCGTTCCCGCACGATCCCCAGGTCGACGCACGCGCCGCTGGCGCAGTACTGGCCCCGCCGCTCGCGATCGCATACGCGATCGTCCCGATCGCGGCTGTGGCGATCCGCTTCCCGATCCCGCTTGCTGTGTCGGCGGCGCCGCCGACGCCGCTGACCGTAAGTTTCTGTCGCTTCATCGAGTAGACCGACTCCTCATCGCCTAGCCGGGTTTTCGAACCCATTGTCGTTGTAGGGAGATTGGTCATGCTCAATTTGCGTCCGGCGGCGAGCCGGTCGATCGCCGTGGTCCACGGCCTGGACCCGCGAATGCCCCTCGGCCTCGTGCTCGTCGTGGCACTGGCTTGCTTCAGTCCCGCATCGTCCGCGCTCTCGCTGGCGGAAGCGGAGCGCATCGCCGTCGAGCGCGACGCGGTACTTCTGGTGCTCGCGGAACAGTCCCTTGCGATGCGCGAGCGTGGTGTAGCCGAGAGCCAGCTGATGGACCCGCGGCTGCGCCTCGGCGCGGTCAACGTCCCGGTCGATACATTCAGCCTGGACGAAGCGGACATGACCATGCTGCAACTCGGCGTGAGTCAGGAGTTTCCCGCCGGCGACACGCGCACTCTCGCACGGGAGCGCATGGACATCTCGGCAAGCGCCAGCGAGGCCGTGGCGGCGGACCGGCGACTGCGGGTGCGGCTGGAGGTCCGGCGCGTGTGGACCGAGCTCGCCTATCTGCAGCGGACCGGCGAACTGCTCGAGGTCGAGCAGGACTGGGTAGAGCAGCTGCGTCGCTCGGCGACGGCGCGCTACGCCTCAGGCCAAGGCAAGCAGCTCGACGTGCTGCGGGCGGGCCTGGACGCAGCGATGTTGCGCGAGCGTCAGCTCGACCTCGACCGGGACGAAGCGGTGCAGCGTGCGCAGCTGCGCCGCTGGCTGGGGGACGACGCTGCCAGCCGGGCCGGTCCGTTCGTGCTTCCTGCGGCACGGGAACCCGCGCCATTGGCCGAGCTCGAGCACCAGTTGCACCAGCACCCGGCGCAGCTGGACTACGAGCGCCGGATCCGGGCTGCTGAAACGACGGCCGAGCTCGCGGCGCAGCGCAATCGTCCGGGCTGGATGCTGGACCTGAGTTACGGATGGCGCGAGGGAGAAATGCAGGACGGCCGGCCGCGCTCCGACATGGTGAGCGCGATGGTCAGCTTCGACCTGCCGCTGTTCAGAAAGAACCGGCAGGATCGGGAGGTGTCGGCGGCACGCGCCGAGGCCCGCGGGCTCGTCGAGATGCACGAAGACCACGTGCGCGAGATGAGCGCGATGCTGGCTGAGGCCTGGGCCGAAGCGAACCGCACCCTCGAGCTCGAGAGGTTCTACGAATCGCAGCTGCTGCCGCTCGCGGAGCAGTCGGTCGAGGCGGCGATGCTCGCCTGGCGCAACAACAGGGCGATGATCGAGGAAGTCATCAGCGCCCGTGAAGTCGCGCTCGAAACACGCATCAAGCACCTGCGGCTCGCGGCCGATCGCGCCCAGGCACAGCACGAGATCGATTACTTGAGCGGAGGCCAGTCATGAGCCGGGACACGCAGAAGCGATCGCCTGTTGCGGAAGGCGCAAGACGCCGCATTACGGCTGCGATGGTCGTGCTGGCCGGGTTGCTGCTGCTGGCGGGCTGCTCGGGCGAGCAGCCATCCGAGCCGCTGGCGCAGGCAGCGGACGACACGGCCGCAGAGCATGCGCTCAAGCACACCAACCCGCTTTACCGCTGCCCGATGCACCCCGAGATCGTCAGCGACGAACCCGGCGAATGCCCGATCTGCGGCATGGACCT
>DATIRA010000316.1:0-2363 GCA_035470225.1 Steroidobacteraceae bacterium
CCGGCAGGTAGGGAAGCCAGCCCAGCCAGCGCACCGCCGGCTGCCATCGGCGCGGTTGCCAGCCGGCAACTTCCTCGACCGCCTGAGTCCAGCCCTCGCGAAGGCGCCGCTCGATCTGCTCGACGGTGGAAGCCGGGCCGAGGCCGCTCACCCAGGAACCGAAAGGGCCCTCGCGGATCGCCTGCAGGCGCACGCCAGTGTCCTGGATCGCTTCCAGTCGCCGCCAGTCGGACGCAGCCGGGCGCCTGCCGAGTCGCGACTGCAGCCGTGGCTGCGAAAAAGCGAAGGAAAGGTCAGCGCCCTGCATCGCCAGCGGACGACAGTCGCTCGGCCAGCGTTTGCACGGCTTGCGCCAGTGCGGCATCCGCTCCGCCTTCGTCGTCATGCTCCGTGTCGCCGGTCGCTTCGAGCTCAGCCAGGGCCCTCTCGAGTTCCACGGCGGCGCGGGCATGCATGCGCGTGGCGCGCTGCCGGGCGCGCTCGAGGATCCGGCGTCGCTTCGCCCGGGCTGCCTCGAGGATTTGCTGTGCCTCGCGGTCCGCCGCGGCCACGGCTTCCGACATCTCGCGCTCCGCGGCGAGCACGCGATTGATCGCTGCGACCGTGTCGGTGTCAGGCTTGCCGGCTGCCATGCGGATCCACCGTCGTTTGCGGCGGCCGCCCAACATCCCTTTGCAACCACCTGGGCCGCCCGGAACCAAAATACGGGCGGGCGAAGACGATCCGAATCAGCAGAATCCCTTACCGGGAGGGCAGTTCCCGCAGTGTGGCGTCAACCGCCGTGACTCTCCATCATCAGCCCGGTGCCGCCCCTGGAGATGTGCGCGACGACGGCCGTGCGACGGTGGATCTTCGTCACCACGCCGAGCTTGATCGCGAACGCGATTTCGACGGTCTGGCCCATGCGCAGACCCATGCCGCCTGTTTCGAGGAACACTCCGGTCGCACTCAGGTTGCTCGCGCGACAGAGCCTTCGCTTCCTGCCCGGAAGCAGCACGTAGACGCTGGTGCGCGCACGATGTCTTGTTGTAAGTCTTCTTTCCACTGCGCAGCGCTTCTTGGTCACCGCAGACCGTATCAACGGTCCGAGCACAATTATGCACGCTGTCGCGGAACATGGAATACCGTGCGCGCAAAGTATCCAGTTATGTCATGTGACGGCCCGGGCTCAGCTATGCTTGCGCCCCGCCGATGAGCCCTGGTTCCGACATCGAATTTTCCGCGGAGCGGCCGGCGGCAGGCTTGCCGGTCGGCGTGTTCGACTCGGGCGTCGGTGGTCTCACCGTGCTGCGCCAGCTCGAGCTCGCATTGCCGCAGGAGAATTTTCTCTACCTCGGCGACACGGCAAGATTGCCGTACGGTACCAAGAGCCCGGACTCGATCCGGCGCTATTCGCTGCAGGCGGCCGCGCAGCTGCGCGAGCGCGGCGTGAAGGGACTGGTCGTGGCCTGCAACACGGCCTCGGCCGTCGCGCTGGAGGCGCTGCGCGCCGAGTTCGCGCCGATGCCGGTGCTGGGCGTCGTCGAGCCGGGCGCCGAGGCGGCCTGCGCGGCGAGTCGCTCCGGGAGCATTGCCGTGATCGCCACCGAGGGCACGGTTCGCGGTCGCGCCTACGAGGCGGCCATCCACCGGGTCCGTCCCGAGGCCCTGGTCGTCTCGCGGGCCTGTCCGCTGTTCGTCGCGCTGGCGGAAGAGGGCTGGGTCGACGGCCCGGTCGTCGAGGGCGTCGTCCGGCACTACCTCGAGCCGCTGTTCGACGCGGCGGGCGGAGCGCCGCCGCCCGACACGTTGGTGCTCGGTTGCACGCATTTCCCGATGCTCGCACCGGCGGTCGCCGGCGTGCTGGGCGACCGGGTCCGGATCGTGGATTCGGCCTGGACGACGGCCCGCGCGCTGGTCGGGCTCCTGGAGCAGGGCGGGTTGCGGGCCGGGCGTTCGCACCGGGGGTCGGTGCGCCTGCTTGCGACCGACGGAGCCGAGCGCTTCGCCCGGGTTGGTGGCAGGTTCCTGGGCCGGGACCTGGCCCCGGGCGAGGTCGAAATCGTGGACCTGGGCCCGGCCGGGGCTGGCCCGACGGATCGTCCCGCGGCTCCCGTTGACACCGGACGGGTAGCCTAAGACAATACGCGGCTCTCTGTCCGCGGAGGGGTACCCAAGCGGCCAACGGGAGCAGACTGTAAATCTGCCGGCTCATGCCTACGTAGGTTCGAATCCTACCCCCTCCACCAGATCAAGCGAGCGGGAGGCGTGGGCCTCGCCGGTTGGAAGCGGGTGAACTCCGCGGGTGTAGTTCAATGGTAGAACCTCAGCCTTCCAAGCTGATGATGTGGGTTCGATTCCCATCACCCGCTCCATCGCGGGGG
>DATIRA010000317.1:0-3722 GCA_035470225.1 Steroidobacteraceae bacterium
CGCTCGCGATCCTCGGCGACGGGGATTCGTCCCGGTTGCACCAGCGACTGGTGGAACGCGAGCGTGCGGCCATCCAGGTCGGAACGGCGCTGGACCAGGGCTTCGATCCGGGCCTCGCCTGGATCTATGCGATCGTGCCACCGGGCGGCGATCCGGAGCGGACCGAGCAGCTGATCGACGAGGAGCTCGCGCGCCTGGCGGCAGACGGCCCGACCGCGGCAGAACTCTCGAAGGCCCGCAACCAGGCGCTCGCGGGCTTCTGGCGCGGCCTCGAGACGATCAGCGGCAAGGCCCAGGCGCTCGGCGAGTACCAGGTGTTCCATGGCGACTACCGGAAGCTGTTCGGCGCCCCCGCCGTCTACGAGGGAATCACCGCGGACGACGTGCGTGCCGCGGTCGCGGACATACTGCGGTCCGGCAATCGCACGGTGGGCACGCTGGTGCCTGTGACGGCGGAGCAGGCGCCGGTCGCGGCGCAGGTGGGTGCGAAATGAGGCGCCTGGCAATGCTCGCGGCCGCCGTGACGGGGGCATGGTTGCTGGGCGGCGCGCCGGCCAGCGCCGAGGCGCCCGGCGCGGTAAAGCTCCCGGCTTTCGAGCAGCTGACGCTCGGGAACGGCGCGCAAATCGCGCTGATGGAGAAGCACGACACACCGCTGGTCGCCGTCACGGCGGTGATCCGCGGTGGGGCCTTGGGTGACCTGCCCGGCAAGGAAGGCAGCGCGGCCCTGCTGGCGGAGCTGATGCAGAAGGGTGCCGGTGCTCGTGACGCCGCGGCCTTTGCAGAGGCGCTGGAGAGCGTGGGCGCGGAACTCAGCATCGCCGCAGGCACCGAGTCGCTGGTCATCGGCGCGAGTTTCCTGTCCAAGGACACGGAACTGGTGCTCGGCCTGCTCGCGGACGCGCTGCAGCGGCCGCGGCTCGATGCCGCGGAATTCGACAAGGTACGCATGCGCTCCATCCAGTCCATCGCGGCCGCGAAGGACTCCGATCCGAGGGCGCTGATCGGCGAGTACGGCGATGCGTGGCTGTTCGGAGCTCATCCATACGGCCGGGCCGTCGGGGGCAGCGAGGAATCGCTGGCCGTGATCGGACCGGACGACGTGCGCGGCTACTTCGAGCAGCAACTCGGCGGCGACCGGTTGATCCTGGCGGTCGTCGGGGATTTCTCCGCGGCCGAGATGCGCCGACGGGTCGAGGAGGCGTTCGGAGCCTGGCGCAAGTCAGGCACGGTGCCGCCACCGGTCCCGGCGCCAACCGCCAGCAAAGGCCGGCGTGTCCTGCTGGTGGACAAGCCCGGCGCGACGCAGACCTACTTCTGGCTCGGAAACGTCGGTGCCTCGCGGCTCGATCCGGCACGGCATGCCCAGAGCCTGGTCAACACCGTCTTCGGCGGGCGCTTCACCTCGATGTTGAACACCGAGCTGCGCATCAAGAGTGGCCTCACCTACGGCGCCCGCTCGGGGTTCGAGCGCTACTCCGCGCCCGGGCCTTTCCAGATCGTCTCTTACACGCAGACCGCTACGACGATCGAGGCGATGGACCTGGCGCTCGCGACGCTGGACCGGCTGCACGAGGACGGGCTCGCACCTGAGACGCTGGCCTCCGCCCGGACCTACATGCTGGGCCAGTTCCCGCCCACGCTCGAGACGAACGGTCAGCTCGCAAGCCGGCTCGCCGACCTGATGTTCTA
Source organism: Steroidobacteraceae bacterium (assembly GCA_035470225.1). Lineage (GTDB taxonomy): Bacteria > Pseudomonadota > Gammaproteobacteria > Steroidobacterales > Steroidobacteraceae > DATIRA01. The sequence continues at coordinate 1,693 of DATIRA010000317.1, forward strand.
TGGGCTCGGGCCTGAGGACGTGAACCAGTACGCGGAGCGAGTGCTGGCCGTGGACCGCGGCGCGACTGCCGCGGCGATCGAGACGGCGTTTCCGAAATCGGGCGACCTCGCCATCGTGCTGATCGGCGACGCGGCCGGGATTCGCGAGGCGGTCGGGAAGTACGGGCCGGTGACCGAGATGAAGATCGCCGATCCACGCTACGCACCTGGCGCGGCGACGCGCTGAGCGGCCGTGGGCCGGTGACCGAGCGCGGGCGTGCTCAGTCTTCGGCCGGTCCCGGTCCGGCGATCACCGGCGCGAGGTAGCGCTGCGCGAGCAGCTCGCGATCGGCCGGCGTGATCGGGAAGGTCTTCGCGAAGTATTCGCGGACATCGGGTGCGATGTTGCGGTGGTTGTAACCGGGCCAGACGGCGCGCAGCGACGCAGTGATGCGCTCCCGTGCCGAAGCGGCAGGCTCCGGCCCCAGGCCGGCCACGGCAGTCTCCTCCAGCGTCACGAGCAGGTAGGCCTGCAGGTTGTCGCAGAACCACTCGTACGGCGAGGTCAGCGAGTAATCCCCGACGATCCGGCGGCTTACGAACTGGTCGTGCTCGAGATAGTCTTCGGGTTCACCGAGTTCCGCGTAGACCTCGTTGAGCCATTCCGCCCAGTCCTGCGGTGTGCGGCCGCGGAAGAGGAACTCGGGCTCCGAGATGCCGCTGTAGAGAAACTGCGGGCGCACTGCAAGCTCGTCCACGAGCTCGCCGTCGAAGTAGCCATCCACGGTCCAGCCGAAAGGCCGGATCGTCTGCACGAACACCGGTGCCGGGAAGTCGTTGCGCGCATTCTCCCGCTCCGGGTGTTCCGCGTCCCAGTCCAGCGACATGTGCCAGGCGTGGCCGATCTCGTGAGCGAGCAGCCCGAGCAGTGCGAGCGGGTCGCGTACGTCCCGGCCGCGGTCGTAGACGACGAGCGACTGCGAGTTGTAGAGCGCCTGGGCGCTCGTGTCGTCGTTGACCTCGGCGGCGAGTTGCTCGGTGAGCAGCGCGGTGTGTTCCACCGCCACGGTTTTGAGCGTCGGCAGGCCCCGGGCCCCGGCAAGCTGGTGGCCGAACAGCCGGCGGATCGCGTCGTCCACCGCCCGGGCGAGCGGCAGGTCGAATCCGGCATCCCGATCGACCAGCATGATGTTGAAATCCCGCAGCAATCCTGCCTGCAACGTGACGAGTTCCGGCTCGCGCCCGGCGATCGCCCAGTCGACGTGGTCGGGCAGGCCGTTGTGGTTCCGGTCCGTGAAGGCGGAGTCAGGTACGCCGTCGCCGTCGTGATCCCTTCCGCCCTTTGCGGCGTCGTACGGGTGGCTGTCGAAGACGTTGCGCACGCCGTCGCCATCCACGTCGATGTCGCCCTCGCTGAATTTCCCGAAATAGTCGCTGATGCGATAGTCGGCCAGACCGTCGCCGTCGGTGTCCCGCAAGCTGAGTGCCTTCAGGCGCTCATCGGTGCCGTAGAAATCATCGAGCATCGCGAGGGCTTCCTCGTTCATGCGCGGGCGGTCCTGCACGAACGCGGCAACCTCGTCTTCCGCTGGCAGCGCCACGGCCAGCGCCGCGCGCTGCTCGGGGTCCTGCGCGCGGTAGTAGACGAACTCGAGCGACCGGAGCTGCTCCGGATGCAGCTCCGGCCGCTCGCGGCGCGATTCGCCGAGCCCACGCAGCTTCTCCCGGATGCGCTCGCGCCAGGTCGGCTCCGCCGACACCGGCTCGACCGCAGTTCCCGCCAGCCCGGCAGCCAGCAGGGATCTGCCGGTCATCGCCAGGACCAGGGCACGTAACCTTCGATTTCTCTGGTGCACAGACACGGCCGGGAAGCTAGCATGATCGGGTCTTAGCGTGGTGCCCCGGACGTTCGCATGCCCGTTCACTCGAATCGATGCCTCCCGGCATGAAGCCGAATTCGCGCACGGCGATAGTGGCGGGGGCATCGGGACTCGTCGGCGGCAAGTGTCTCGAGTGCCTGCTTGGACGGCCGGAGTACGGCGAGGTGATCG
>DATIRA010000318.1:0-1955 GCA_035470225.1 Steroidobacteraceae bacterium
ACTCGGCCATCTCTCCGTTTCGCAGAGAGCCGCGAAGGATAACGGTCCGGAGTCGCCGCGTAAAGGGAAGCCGAAAATCCCAACCGCCATCGGCGATGGATGGCGCCCGGGCCTGACTCGGTCCATAGCGTAGTAACGTCAGTAGGATCCCTGGTCCTGATCCTGCCCGTTGCCGGACCGTGCAGGACGGGCGGTGCCGCCCTCTTCCTCGCGCTTGATGCGCTCGAAGATTTCTTCGCGATGCACCGCGACATCGCGAGGCGCATTCACGCCGATGCGCACCTGGTTACCCTTGACACCGAGCACAGTCACGGTCACCTCGTTCCCGATCATGACCGTTTCGCCTACGCGTCGCGTAAGAATCAACATGTCCGAATCCCGCTCCTGGCCTTCATGGCCTCGTCCAAGCCAGCGGCCGGAAGACACGCCAGATCCCTGGCTCCTCCGCCGCGCTCTCAGGCGACAGTGTTCTTATCAATAGGTTCCGTGTCGCCTTCGCCGTCAGGGTGCCGGGCGCTGTGAAGCTCACCAGGCTTAGGGTCGGAAGATACTCCTTGCTCCGGACGATGTCAGCAATGCTGCACGGATAATCGGGTCAATTCACTCACTGCACGGTCATCACCGCAGGCCCGACGCCGGTCACCGCAGCCGCTCACCGACCCACGAACGTACGCTCTCGAGCGCGGCCTGGAGTTGGCCTGGCCGGTTGCCGCCGGCCTGCGCGAGGTCTGCCCGGCCGCCGCCGCGCCCGCCGATCTGCTGCGCCACGAAGTTGACCAGCTCGCCGGCCTTAGCTTTGGATGTGAGATCACCGGTCACGCCGGCGATCAGCGTGACCTTGTCGTCGTCAGCCACCGAGGAGAGCACGATTACAGCCGTTTTCAGCTTGTTTTTCAGCTGATCGACGGCGTTCCGTAGCGCCGCGGCATCCGCGCCGTCGATCGTCGTCGCGAGCACTTTCACGCCGTCGACGTCCACTGCATCAGCCGCGAGGTCACGGCCGCTGCCGCCCGCCAGCTTCTGCTTGAGCTGCGCGACCTCCTTCTCGAGGCGGCGCGAGCGTTCGATCAATTGCTGCACTTTCTCCTGCACGTCATCGCGCGTTGCGCGCACGGCACCCGCGACGTCACGGAGTATGTGGTCCGTCTGGACCACGAAATCGAGCGCGCCCTGCCCGGTCACGGCCTCGATGCGGCGCACCCCGGCGGCAATGCCGCTTTCGCTGACGATCCGGAACAGGCCGATGTCGCCGGCCCGTGCAACGTGCGTGCCGCCGCAGAGCTCCGTCGAGAAGTCGCCGATGCTGAGCACGCGAACGTCTTCGTCATATTTCTCGCCGAACAGCGCCATCGCGCCCGCGGCGACCGCCTCGTCGAACTTCATCATCCGGGTCTCGGCATCTGCGTTCGCACGGATCTGCGTGTTCACGATCCGCTCGATCCGCCGCAGCTCCTCCGGAGTGAGTGCGGTGTAATGCGAGAAGTCGAAGCGCAGGCGGTCCGGCGCGACCAGCGAGCCCTTCTGAGTGACGTGCGTGCCGAGCACCTCGCGCAAGGCTGCGTGGAGCAGGTGCGTGGCCGAATGGTTCAGGCGGATCGCGTCCCGGCGGGCTTCGTCCACCTGCGCCTGGACGGTGTCGCCGACCCGGAGCGTTCCCTGCTCGATGCGGCCGATGTGCAAGTGCGCCTTGCCGAGCTTCTGCGTGTCCTCGACCGCGAAGCGCACCTCGGCGTTCATCAGCACGCCCTCGTCGCCCACCTGGCCGCCGCTTTCGGCATAGAAGGGCGTGCGGTCGAGCAGCACTTCGCCCTGCTCGCCCGAGCGTAGTTCCGTAACCGGTTCCTTGCCGCGGAAGATCTCCACGACCCGGCCGGTGCCGTGCGCCGACTCGTAGCCGGTGAACGTGGTCTGCGACTCGGTGCTGAGCCCGGCGCGAAGGTCTACACCGAACTTGC
>DATIRA010000319.1:0-5215 GCA_035470225.1 Steroidobacteraceae bacterium
CGTCGCCGGCCAGCAGGTTGAATCCCGCGTACTGGTCCCGCTCCCGGAGCAGCTGAGCAAGGTAGGTCTCGGGAGCGGTTCTCCGCAACAGGTAATCGGCGACGAGCCGGCCCCGCGATGGCGCCTGCTCGCGCCGCGCCGCCGCCTCGCGGAAATTGGTCAGCGCGCAGAAGTGACCGCTGCGGGTGAGCCCGAGCCAGCTGCCCCTGGCCTGCAGGTCGCGCCCGGCGAGCACCTGGCGGTCATCCTCCCACCATCCGAGCGGCGCGGCGACTCGCGCGTGGAACTCGTCGCGGTTCGCCGCGACGATCAGGCGGTAGCGTGGATGTGCGCGCCAGGCGACGACGACGAGACACATTGGTGACCGCGTTGCTCAGGAGCTGTGGGTCGGCGGTTCCGGTTGTCGGTCACGACGGCCGCGACCGAACACGATGCGGCCGGCCTTTCGTGCCGACCACCAGACCAGCGCGACGATCGCGGCCAGGGCCAGCAGCGGCAGCACGATCGCCAGGATCGACAGGCCGGTCGCGCTGGCCGTCTCGACTGTGGAGACCACCGGGTTCGCAAGGCCACCGGTCAGCAGGCCCGACTTGGCGCGCAGCACCGCTGCGGAGCCCTTGGTGAGTCCGGCGATGCCTCCTCCGGCGATCACTGCGAGCGGCCACATCAGCTCGGGCGGAATGTCCGCCATCACTGCTGCGCTGGCGACCACGCCGGCCGCGACCGTGACGGGACCCGCCACCAGATCGAGCGCATGGTCCACGCCCGGAATGTAGTAGGCCAGCACCTCGAACACGGCGGCGGTGCCGAGCATCAGCAGTGCCGGTGTGCTCGCGAGCCACTGGAACGTGTCGGTCAGCGGTATCAGGTCGGCCCGCGCCGCGAGGCCGGCCACCAGCAGCGGCACGAACACCCTGAATCCGGTCGCCGCCGCCAGTGCGACGCCGAGCGCGATGCTGAGAATGGAGGCTGGGGAGAATTCCATGCGCGATTCGACCCGGACTTACCCGTAGAAGTGCATCGTAAGCCGTCCGTGCCGCCAGACAAGGACGAACTGCGCCATCAGCCCGGTCGGGACGTCCAGAGCTTCACGCCCGGCGTCCGCCTGAGCGGGACGTCGCTGCCCGAGTCGTACCAGTCCTCGATAAGACGGAACGAGACCGACTGGGGTGGCGGCAGCCCGGGAGTGCCCGAGGCGATGTCAGCACGACCGAACCAGCGGGCGTCTTCCAGTTCATCGTCGACACGGATCACGGACCCCGGCTCGGCGGACGCGATGAAGCCGGTCATCAGCGAGGATGGAAAAGGCCAGGGTTGCGAGGAGTGATAGCGCATGCCGGACACCACGATCCCGGTCTCCTCGAGAACCTCCCTGCAGACCGCATCCTCCAGGCTCTCGCCGGGCTCGACGAAGCCCGCGATGGTCGAGTACCGGCCCGCGGGCCAGGCGGCCTGGCGGCCGAGCACGGCACGCTCGCCATCGGTGACGAGCACGATGACCGCAGGGTCGAGCCGGGGGAACTGCTCGCTGCCGCAGTCGGGATTGCCGCAGCGGGCCACGTGACCCGCGGATACGGCCTGGGTCTGTGCTCCGCAGCGGCCGCAGTAGCGGCTTCTGCTACGCCAGTGGATCATGGCCCTGGCGTACGCGAGCAGGCCGGCTTCGTCCGGGCACAGCAGGCCGCCAGCCAGCCTGAGGTCTTCGAAGCTCGCGCCATCGGGCAAGGCGGGCGGGGGCTCGGAGGCCTGGAGTTCCGCGGCGAAGCAGATCCGGCCTCTGAATCGACCCAGCATGATGAGCTGCGAGTCCTCGATCTGAGTGCGCACCTGGTGCGTCGCTGCGAGCATCACCGCCTGCGCGCCGTGCTCGGTTTTCTCGACCAGGCTGCGGGACCTCCACAGCGGGACGATCCAGGCCGCGGGATCGCGGAGCGCATGCTCGAGAAACGCCGCGTCCTTCCGCAGTTCGGCGGCGCGGTCGAGGTAGGGACCAGCGAATACGTTGGGAGCTTGCAAGAGTCACAGGTGGACGGGACCCGGAGCAGTTTAGCAACCGCCCGGGCGACACGGGTCCGGACGCTGCGCCTCGATCAACCCGCTCGTGTCGCCGGACCGGCAGGCTGCGCAGTTGTACGGCAGCAGCGAGAGCGAGTCCTGGACCCAGTACGCGTCACAATCGGGACAGGATGCTAGCCGAAACTCGTCGCCGCGTGAGAGTACTTCGGTCAGATACCATGCATGTTCGAAGCTGATCAGAGCATTTAGGCACAATTTTTGGTAGGTTTCATAGATATCGCAAAGCAGTGCGACATCGGCGGGGTCCGGGTGACGGAAAAGGCCGCTGGTCGCGAGAAGGCCGCAGGTGCGCAGCATCGATGCCAGCGTCGCTGCCTGGAACTCATGGACCAGGGATCGGCGGAAATGCGACATCTGGCGCGGCGACCGGCCGCGTCGTCGGCGGACTTCGAATGCCGGGTCGGCCTGAACATACTCCCTGTAGAGCCGTCGGATGCGGTCGTCCGACAGCTTCGTGGCGAGCCTGATGGTCCGGGTGCGTGCTTCGTGGCCGATCAGGCGGAAAGCGACATCGAGGCGCAGCCGGTCGCGGTCGTAGCGGCAGTCGGTGATTCGCATGGTTCCCTCGACTCTCTAATTGCGTTTCTTCACCATATATGGTCCAACAAGACCATATATGGAAGTCTATAAATAAATATGGTCCAAACGGACCATATCTGGAGGAAATGCGATGGACTCATGCTGGACCCGGGAATCGCCACAGCCAGGTTGGCGTACCCGCAGAGGATTGCTTTGGGGGCCCGTCAGGCGTGACCTGGGGGACCTCAATCGCTGGTTCCTGGAACTGGCACTGTGGCCCGAGCACGCGACCGACCCACGCTTCGACCTGCCCTCGACGGTTCGGGATAGGCTTGCGGAGCTCGATCCGCAAGGGCTGTCGCTCGCTGCGGACTGCCCTTTCGCACTGTTCGAGCTGCACCCTCGGTTGCAGGCCCTGCCGGCCTCGGCCCGCGTCGCTGACCAGGCTGATACGCGGGCGCGCCACCTCGAGCCGGGTACGCCCGCAGGCGAGGCATTTGCGTTCGGCCAGCAGGCGCTCGCGTTCCTGGCGCAGTTGATCGACTCGGCGCCGCACGCGGCCCGTCTCGCTTTCGGACTGCCCTCCGGGTCCGAGCGCAGCCTGGCCGAGCTGACACCGTCGAGACGCGCAATGCTTGCCTCGTCGCCGGGGCTCGTGCGCCCGAGATGGAGCGCTCATCCGCGATTCTGGCCAGCTCTGGTCGATGCGGTTGCCATCGGTTCGGCGACCGGTCTCCAATGGGTGCACTGGCTCGGCCTGTGCCTGCCGGGATCGATGCTCAGCGACCGGTCGTGCCCGCGCGGTGGAGAGCCACTACCCAGCCGTAAGCCACGAGGTTGATGGCGAGCACGGCCAGGCCCAGTAGGACCTGAACCGATCGGTCGAGCGCCTCCGGGTACAGCCAGCCCAGCAGGTAGTGCTCGATGAAGCCGTCCTGGTAACCCGCGTCGCCGGCCAGGCGGCGGAGCCGGTTCTCGAGCGGCGTCAGCGGGCAGATCCAGCCCGCAAGCTCGATCACCGCACCCCAGGCGGCGGCCGGCAGGTGAAGCCAGGCGAGCCGGGGCCACCGGAGCACGGCGAATCCGCCGAGCACCGCGAACAGCACGAAGGCTGCGTGCAGCAGCAGGACGAGGTCGGCCAGCGCCCGGGGTAGCATGTCCGTACGATGGGACCCCGGGGGACGGACTACAAGCTTTCTGCCGGGCGCCGCTGGCGCCCGGTGGCCCGCCTTGCTGGTCGGCGACCCCGACAGTAACCTTCGAGCCCTTTTTTTATATCTCGCAGCATGCACGCCCTGTCACTGAAGCAGCTGGTCAAGACCTACGGCAACGGCGTCCAGGCGCTGAAGGGGATCGATCTCGCGGTGGACGAGGGCGACTTCTTCGCGCTGCTCGGACCGAACGGCGCGGGCAAGACGACCGCGATCGGCATCGTCTGCTCGCTGGTCAAGAAGACCTCGGGCCAGGTCGAGGTATTCGGCCACGACGTGGATCGGGAACTGGAGGCTGCCAAGGCCTGCCTCGGTGTCGTGCCGCAGGAGATCAACTTCAACCAGTTCGAGAAGGTGCTGACGATCCTTGTGAACCAGGCCGGTTTCTACGGGCTGCCGCGACGGCTCGCGCGGGAGCGTGCGGAATTCTGGCTCAGGGAGCTGCAGCTCTGGGACAAGCGCGACGCCGTCTCGCGCTCGCTGTCCGGCGGGATGAAGCGCCGGCTGATGATCGCCCGGGCGCTGCTGCACGAGCCACGGCTGCTGATCCTGGACGAGCCGACGGCCGGCGTGGACATCGAGGTGCGGCGCTCGATGTGGGACTTCCTGCGCAGGATCAACGCGCAAGGCACGACCATCATCCTGACCACTCATTATCTCGAGGAAGCCGAGACGCTCTGCAGGAACATCGCCATCATCGATGAGGGGCGCATCATCGAGCACGACCGGATGGCGACCGTGCTGCGCAAGCTGCACAGCGAGGTGTTCGTACTGAACCTGCGCGATCCTGTGACGGCGGCACCGGTCCTGCCGGGCTACCGGATCTCGCTGACCGACGATCGGACGCTCGAGGTGGAAGTGAGCAAGGAGCAGAACCTCAACGAGGTCTTCGCGGCCTTGAGTGGGCTCGGCGTCGAGGTGCTCAGCATGCGCAACAAGGCGAACCGCCTCGAGGAGCTGTTCATGCGCCTGGTCGAAGGGCGCGACGTAGGCACCGGCAAGGCCCGGGCCGCGGCGGGCGCATGAGCGAGGCGGCCGGACAACCCGTGTCGCTGCGGCGCGAACCGGCGGACACGCGGCTGGTCGGCTTCCGTACCATCGTGATCCGCGAGTTCGGCCGGATCATCCGCATCTGGGCCCAGACGCTCGTGCCGCCGGCGATCACCGCAACGCTGTATTTCATCATCTTCGGCAGCCTGATCGGCCGGCGAATCGGCGACATGGGCGGCTACAGCTACATGCAGTACATCGCGCCCGGGCTGATCATGATGTCCGTAATCACGAACAGCTACGGCAACGTCGTGTCCTCGTTCTTCGGCGCGAAGTTCGGGCGCCACATCGAGGAACTGCTGGTCGCCCCGCTGCCGAACTGGTTGATCGTGCTCGGCTACGTTGCCGGCGGGCTGCTG
>DATIRA010000320.1:0-2994 GCA_035470225.1 Steroidobacteraceae bacterium
CACGGGCCAGAGCAGCAGCCAGATTCCGATCGGCCGGTCGAGCCGCATCAGGCGGGCATATTCGCGCAGCCTGGAGCGCTGCGGAGGCCGGGCAGCCGACTGCGATTCCTTCTCGATGTCCGTGGGATTTCTCATGCGATCTCGATCGGCAGCATCAGACCTTGCCGAACCGTTTCCCATCGCCGACCCAGCGGCGCTGCAATGCCGCTATGTTCGCCGCTGGGCCGTCGAGCATCAAATCCGCGGCAAGCTGAACGGCAGGCAGCAGATCCGCATCGCGGACGAGGTCGGCAACTTTCAGCTGCATCAGGCCCGTCTGGCGGGTCCCCAGCAGTTCGCCTGGACCGCGCAGCTCGAGGTCCCGCCGGGCAACCTCGAACCCGTCGCTGGTTTCGCGCAGCACAGCCAGGCGCTCGCGCGCCAGTTCGCTGAGCGGTGGGCTGTACAGCAGTACGCAACTGCTCTCGACCGAGCCGCGCCCGACACGTCCGCGCAACTGGTGCAGCTGGGCGAGCCCCATTCGCTCGGAATTCTCGATGATCATCAGGCTGGCATTGGGCACGTCGACACCCACCTCGATCACCGTCGTCGCGACCAGCAGGTCCAGGCGGCCCTGCTTGAACGCATTCATCACGGTTTCCTTGCGACGGCCGGGCATGCGCCCGTGGACGAGGCCGATGCGCAGATCCGGCAGCGCAGCGGCCAGCGCCGCGGCCGTCTCCTCGGCAGCCTGGTGGCGGAGCACTTCCGATTCGTCCACGAGCGGACAGACCCAATAGGCCTGCCGACCGGCACGGCACGCCGCTTCTACCCGGGCGACGACCTCGTGGCGCCGGGTCTCCGGCAGAGCCACCGTGCGAACCGGCGTGCGGCCCGGCGGCAGCTCGTCGATGATCGAGACGTCGAGGTCTGCATAGGCGGTCATTGCCAGGGTCCGGGGTATCGGCGTGGCGGTCATCACCAGCTGGTGAGGACAGCGTCCGTCCGTCCGGCCTTTTTCGCGGAGCTCGAGCCGCTGGTGCACGCCGAAGCGATGTTGCTCGTCGACGACGATCATGCCGAGCCGGTCGAACTTCACGTGCTGCTGGAACAGCGCGTGAGTTCCGACGGCCACCTGTATCGCGCCGCCGGCGAGATCCTCGGTTAGCGCGTTGCGCGTTTTGACGGGCTGCTTACCGGTGAGCAATGCGATCCGCACCCCGAGCGGCTCGAGCCAGCCGACGAAGCTGCGTGCGTGCTGCTCCGCCAGCAGCTCGGTCGGGGCCATGACCGCGGCCTGCAGGCCGTTCTCCACTGCGCGCAGCGCGGCGAGCGCAGCGACCACGGTCTTGCCGGATCCGACGTCGCCCTGGACGAGCCGCATCATGGGCTGCGCTCTGGCAAGATCCGTCTCGATTTCCGCCCAGGCCCGCGCCTGTGCCGCAGTCAGCTCGAACGGCAGGCTCGCAAGACAGCGGGCGACGAGGTCGCCGGCCGCGGGCAAGGGCCAGCTGTGCTCTTTGTCGGCCGCCTGGCGCAGCTGGCGAAGGCTGAGCTGGTGTGCGAGCAGTTCCTCGAACGCGAGCCGCCGCTGTGCCGGATGCCGGCCCGAATTGAGCAACTCGATGTCGGAGTCCGAGGGCGGTCTGTGCGCGTATCGAAGCGCCGCCTCGAGCGGCGGCAGGTCGCAGTGCTGCAGCGCTTCGGCCGGCACGCACTCGAGCAGCGATCCCGAATCGAGCTGCTTCAGCGCGAGGTCAGAGAGCATCCGCAGTCGGCCTTGCTGCACACCCTCTGTCGCCGGATAGACCGGCGTCAGCGATTCCAATCCTGTGGGCGTTTCCGCGGCGCCGACCCGCCGGTATTCGGGGTGGACCATCTCGAGTCCCGCAGGGCCGAGCCTCACTTCGCCGAAGCACCGGAGCCTCTTGCCCCGGACGAGTGCCGCCTGCTGGGCCGCCGAGAAATGAAAGAAGCGCAGCGTCAGGAAGCCGGACCCGTCCGCCACCCTGCACAGCAGGGCCCGGCGACGACGGAAAACGACCTCGGCGAGCTGTATCTCACCCTCGACGACCGCCCGCCGACCGGCCCGCAGGCCGCCGACTGGTACGACCCGCGTGCGGTCCTCGTAGCGCAATGGCAGGTGAAACAATATGTCCTGGACGGTGTGCAGGCCGATCCGTGCAAGCTTCGCCGCGAGTGCCGGGCCCACGCCGCGCAGTGTCGCCACTGGCGTGCCGGCCAGGCCAGCTTCCCGGCTCGCGCCGACTGCGGCGCTCCGGGGCGGGTGCTCGTCGTCCGTCACCCGCGCTCTCCGGAGTCAGAGCTCCAGCACGCCGTCCATTTCGACTGCCGCGCCGCGCGGCAATGCGGCCACGCCGACGGCCGCCCGGGCCGGATAGGGCTCCGAGAAATACTCGGCCATGACCTGGTTCACGAGCTGGAAGTGGCCGAGGTCGGTCAGGTAGACGTTGAGCTTCACCACGGAATCGAGATCGCCGCCAGCCGCGAGCGCCACGGCCCGCAGGTTGTCGAACACGCGCCTGACCTGGGCTTCGATGTCGCCGGCCACGAGTTCTCCGGTGGCCGGATCAAGCGGTATCTGGCCGGAGAGATAGACCGTGCTGCCGCTGCGGACGGCCTGCGAGTAGGTGCCGATGGCTTTCGGCGCGTCGGGAGTGGCGATGGGCGTGCGGGACACGGGGAACTCCGGGAAGGATATGGGTGGGTGCAAAAGGATAGTCAATTCGGAAGCGGTTAGTGACTAGCGGGTAGCGGATGGTTGTCTGTCCTGCGGCAAAGGATCCGGCACGCCCGGTGCAGAGTCGCGCTGCGATCCGCTAACCGCTAGTCACTAACCGCTTCCTTCACGCCAGCGTCCGGTTCACCTTCAGCACTTCCGGCATGGCCCTGACGGCCTTCATCACGCTGGCCAGCTGGCGCCGGTCCCGGACCAGCAGCTCGAAAACGAGCGTCGAGGTGTCGCTGTCCCGCTCGAGCAGCGAGACGCGATCG
>DATIRA010000321.1:0-9931 GCA_035470225.1 Steroidobacteraceae bacterium
TCAGCCCTACGGGGACAGCGTCGGCCGGGACGGTCGTCTGCTGCCGGCAGCCGAACTGCGCGAGTTGCTGGCCTCCGGCCTCGCCGGGATCGCCGCCGAACGAACGGTCGTGATGTGCGGCTCCGGTGTCTCGGCATGCCACCTGCTGCTGGCGATGGAGCACGCAGGGCTCGGCGGCGCGAGACTCTATCCGGGCTCCTGGAGCCAGTGGTCCAGCGATCCGGCCCGGCCCGTCGCGACCGGGGAGATGCCGTGAGCACGCGGCTCCGGCGAAACTACCGCTGCTGGATGCTTCTGCTATCTTTCGCGCCTCGCTTTTCTGCCGGAACCGGGGCCAGCATCCAGTGACGGAGTCAGTTCGCAGCGCGGCGCCGGGCGGCGCCTGGAAGATCGAGGACTCGCTCGAGCTCTACGCCGTCGAGGCCTGGGGTGGAGGCTACTTCGGCATCAATGCCGACGGCCACGTCGTCGTTCGCCCGGACCAGACGACGGAGCAGGAGATCGACCTGCACGAGGTCGTGCGCGGGCTCGAGGCGCGGGACCTCGCGGCTCCGGTCGTGCTGCGCTTCTCGGACATCCTGCGCCACCGGCTGCGGCGCCTGCACGAGGCTTTCGCGGCCGCGATCGCCGAGAACGACTACCGCGGCCGCTACGCCGCGGTATTCCCGATCAAGGTCAACCAGCAGCGCCTGGTCGTCGAAGAGATTTACAGCTACGGGCGCGAGTTCGGCTTCGGCCTGGAGGTCGGCTCGAAGCCGGAGCTGTTGGCGGTGATGGCGATGATGGAAGCCGAGCCGGAGCGGATGATCATCTGCAACGGCTTCAAGGACGACAGCTACATCGAGGCGGTCATCCTGGCCACGAAGCTCGGCCGGACCATCATCCCGGTTGTGGAAAACTTCGGCGAGCTGCAGCTGATCCTGCGGCACGCGCGCGACTACCAGGTGCGGCCGCGAATCGGCGTGCGCGTCAAGCTCGCGAGCGAGGGCGCCGGCCGCTGGCGTGAATCCGCAGGCGAGAAATCCAAGTTCGGCCTGTTCATCAGCGAGATCCTCGAGCTGGTCCGCATCCTGAAGGAGCATGGCATGGAGGACTGCCTGCAGCTCGTGCACTGCCATCCCGGCAGCCAGCTGCAGGACATCCGTCGGGTGAAGGACGCCGTCAACGAGCTGGCGCACGTCTACGCCGAGCTCAAGCTGATGGGTACCGGGGTGCGTTACATCGACATCGGCGGCGGCCTCGGCGTGGATTACGACGGCAGCCGAACCAACTATCCCTCGTCGATGAACTACACGCTCGCCGAGTACGCGAGCAACGTGGTCTACCGGATCGCAAGTGTCTGCAACTCGCGCGGAATCGACCACCCGGTCATCGTCAGCGAGTCGGGACGTGCGATCGCCGCGCACCACAGCCTGCTCGTGTTCAACATCCTGGGCTCGTCGAGGCTCGACAAGTTCCAGGTCGGCGAGACGCTGGAGCGGGACCCGGCGCCGGCCCCGGGCGTGCCGCAGCCGGTGCTGGACCTGCTCGACGCCTATCACTCCGTCTCGGAACGGCGACTGGTCGAGTGCTATCACGATGCATTGCAGGCACGCGAGCAGGCGCTGCAGATGTTCAACCTCGGCTATCTCGACCTCGAGGCGCGGGGCCTGGTGGAGCGGCTCTACTGGGCGACCTGCTCGAGGATTCGCGCGTACTGCCGCCGGCTGGGCACGGTGCCGGAAGAGCTGAGCGGCCTCGAGGCGATCCTGAGCGACATCTACTTCTGCAACGTGTCGGTGTTCCAGTCCCTGCCCGACGCCTGGGCCATCGACCAGCTCTTCCCGATCATGCCCATTCATCGTCTGGACGAGCGTCCGGTCCGCAATGCGGTGCTGGCCGACATCACCTGCGACTCGGACGGAAAGATCGACCGCTTCGTCAGCCTGCGGGAAACGAAGCGCACGCTGGAGCTGCACGAGCTGCGACCGGAAGAGCCGTACTGGCTGGCCGCCTTCCTGGTCGGCGCCTATCAGGAAACGCTTGGCGACCTGCACAACCTGTTCGGCGACACGCATGTCGTGCACATCAAGCTCCACGACGAGGGCGGCTGGTGGATCGAGGAGACGGTGAAGGGCGATACCGCGGCGGAAGTGCTGCGCTACATGCGCTACGACGTCGAGAAGCTCTATCCCCGGCTCGCCCGGGACTGCGAGCGGGCGGTCCGCGACGGCCGGCTCTCGCTGACCGAGAGCCAGGCGCTGAAGCGCTTCTACGAGTCGGAGCTGAACGGGTACACCTACCTCGAGCCGGGTTGAGTTGCAACGCGATGCGGTCGGCGGCCACGAGCCCGCGGCCGCCTCCGGGCCCGCTCGCGCTGTCCGCTCGATGGGTGTCGGCACCTTGATCGGGAGACTTCGTTGGACCTAAAGACGCTGATCGCAATCTTCGGGACCGTGTTCCTCGCCGAACTCGGCGACAAGACCCAGCTCGCGACGGTGCTGTTCGCCTCCAACCGCCAGAACGCCGCGCTCTGGGTATTCGTCGCGGCTTCCGCTGCGCTGGTGACCTCCACAGCCCTCGGCGTGCTGGCCGGGAACCTGCTGTCGCAGCACGTGAACACGCGCTACCTGGCGATCTTCGCCGGCATCGGCTTCATCGCGATCGGACTGTGGACGCTCTGGGGAGCGCTGCGAGCCTGATCGCGCGCCGTCACGCGCGCTTAACCCGTCCTTCACCGGACGGTAACCCTGCTCGCGTGCAATCGGGCTCCCTTCCACACCCGGGACAGATTGCATGCTCGAGGAAACGATCGACCCCCGTCCGCCGCTCCGGTCGTTCGCCGAGCGACTGGCGGCGCTTTCCGGCAGTCGCTGCGGCGAGCGGGCCCAGCTCGACTGGCTGCGCCACTGGAACGATCGCGAAGATCCCTGGACGAACCTGCGCACGCTCGAGCACTGGCTGCATCTCGCGCGCGACTGAGGGAATCGAGGCCCTTGGTTTCCTGCCGTGCGGCCCGCCGGCCGTGCTGCACCGCGTCAGCGATTGTTGTTGCGGCGGGGGCGTCAGCTGAGTAGATTTGGCGCCAAGCCGGTTCGACTTGTGCGAGCGGCGGAGACATGGTAAGGGCAGACGACCGAATCTAGAGCGTCACGCATTCCCCTCGCTGGGCAATCATCCGCCTTCCTCTTGCGCCGCCACCGATTCCTCCGATGACCACCCTTTACGTAGGAAACCTGCCCTTCAGCACCGACGAGGCCGAGCTGCGCAGCCTGTTCGAGCAGCATGGCTCCGTCGAATCCGTCAAGGTCATCAGCGACCGGGAAACCGGGCGATCCCGTGGCTTCGGCTTCGTCGACATGCCGGCCGCGGATGCACAGACCGCGATCGCGGAACTGAACGGCCACGAATTGAACGGCCGGGCGCTGCGCGTCAACGAGGCCCGCGAACCGGCGCCCCGAGCGCCGCGCGGCGGACCCGGCGGCGGCGGTCGCTGGTAGGTCGCAGGACAGCTCCCCGGTCCGCGAGTCGCAGAACCATGCAATTTCCCGCGATCGGCTGCAGGGCTTGGGGTAGACTATTCAATGGATCGTTGCCCTTCCGTGCCTTGCAGGGCGCCTCGCGGCGTCTCGTTTTGCCAAGCCGAATCGTCTGCGATCAGGTGACAGGATCGACTGCTCGAGCGTTGGCCTGCTGCAGGTGAACGCCTCTTTGACGACCTCGGCTGCGAAATCTCCTGTTGTGCTTTTTGAACCGAGCCATGTCCCGAATGGGCCTCTGGCCGGATGTGTGTAACCCTCGAAGGATGTTCGAATGACCAAGATCTATGTGGGCAATCTGCCTTTCAGCGCGACGGAGAGCGAGGTTCGCGACCTGTTTGCTCAGCACGGCACAGTCGAGTCGGTGGCGCTGCCGACCGACCGCGACACGGGCCGTCCGCGCGGCTTCGGCTTCGTCCAGATGCCGGATGCCGATGCTCAGCGGGCCATGGAGGCACTGAACGGCTTCAACCTCGGCGGTCGTCCGCTGCGCGTCAACGAGGCGCAGGATCGTCCGCGTTCGCCGGGCGGCGGTGGCCGGCCGGGCGGCGGTGGCCGGCCGGGTGGCGGCGGCTACGGCGGCGGCGGCGGCGGACAGCGCCGCTGGTGATCAGCCGTCCGGCCGGATCAATGTCTGGCCGTTGATCGCTTGATTCAGGAAGGCCCGGGACACTTCCCGGGCCTTCTTTGTTCTTTCGCCACGGCCCGGGCGGGCCGTGCTCACCACATGCCGCGCAGGCGGGACGCAACGTCCACGCGGGCGCTGCCGGCCGCCGTCGACGCGCCCCTGCTGTCGTCCGGTTCCGCGGGCCAGGTCACCGGCTCGAAGCGGGCGAGTACCTCATCGGTCAGGAAGCGACTCCTGGCCCCATGCACGTAACGGTCACCCGTGGCCGCCTGCTGGACGACATAGAACCGCAGCGGCGCGAGCAGGTGCAGCTCGCTGCGCGCACGTGTCAACGCGACGTAGAGCAGTCGCCGCTCCTCCTCGATGAGCTCGGGCCGTCCCGTCGAGAATTCCGATGGGAAACTCCCGTCGGTGACGTTCAGCACGTAGACGCACTCCCACTCCTGCCCCTTGGCCGAGTGCACGGTCGAGAGCACCAGGTAATCCTCGTCCAGCAGCGGGTCGCCGGCGAGGTCACCGCTGGCTTGCGGCGGATCGAGCGTGAGCTCGCTGACGAATTGCTCGCGCGTCGCGAACTGCACTGCGAGGCGCTCGAGCTGGTCGAGGTCGCCCCGGCGCGGCCCTGGCTGCGGGTAGAGATCCTCGAGCAGCGGGTCGTACCACTCGCGAACGCGGGCGATCTGGCCCTCCCAACGTGCGTCCGGAGCACCGACATCCTCCAGCATCCGGACGAAGCCGGGCCACCGCTCGCGCGCTGCGGCGGGTGGCCGGTGGCCGGCCAGCGAACTCCAGCGGTAGCCGGCCACCTCGAAAGCCTCGCAGCCGCGCTCAGCCAGCGCGGGACCGATGCCGGGCAGCAGTTGCAGCACACGGAACGCGGCGATCCGGTTGCGGGGGTTGTCGGCCCAGCGCAGCACCGCCAGCAGGTCCTTGACGTGCGCTGATTCGAGGAACTTGAGCCCGCCGTACTTTACGTAGGGGATGTTGCGTCGCATCAGTTCCAGCTCGAGCACGTCGCTGTGATCGGAGTTGCGGAACAGCACGGCCTGTCGCCGCAACTCGATGCCTTGCTCGCGGGCCTCGAGCACGCGCTCCACAACGTAGCCTGCCTGGCCCTGGTCGTCGAGGACGGTCACGAACCGGGGCGGGGCACCGCCGCCCCGCTCGCTCGTGAGCTGCTTGCGGTGCTGCCGCTTCGCTCCGGCCATCAGCGCATTCGCCGCATCGAGCACCGACTGCGTGGAGCGGTAGTTCTGCTCGAGCGCCACGACCCGCGCGGGTGGGTCGAACTGCGCCGGGAAACCGAGAATGTTCTCGACGGTCGCGGCGCGGAACGAGTAGATCGACTGGGCGTCATCGCCGACCACGGTGACGCCCTCGCCGTCGGGCTTCAGGCGCCGCAGGATCTCGGCCTGCAGTGCGTTCGTATCCTGGTACTCGTCCACCAGCACGTGGTCGAAGCGCGAGCCCAGCTCCGCGGCCAGGCCCGGTTCGAGCATCATCGCGTGCCAGTACAGCAGCAAGTCGTCGTAGTCGAGCAGTTGCTGCTCCAGTTTGGCCTCCACATAGCTGCGGAACAGTCCGCCGAGCGGCTCCTCCCACTCAAGGCACCAGGGGTAGGCGACCTCCAGCGTGTGCCGCAGCGACTGCGCGGTATTGATGCGGTGCGAGTAGATGCCGAGGCAGGTGTCCTTGCGGGGGAAGCGTCGCTCGGTGCGCGACAGGCCCAGCCGCTGCCGCAGCACGTCCATCAGGTCTGCCGCGTCGCCCCGATCGAGGATGCTGAAGCCGGGATCGAGTCCGAGCCGATTCGCGTATTCGCGGATCAGCCGATTGCCCACGGCATGGAAGGTCCCGGACCACGGCAGGCGCAGGTGGCCGATCGCGCCGCTGGCCGTCGCGGTGCTCTCGGCCACTTCCCTGACCACGTGCTGGGCGCGACGGGTCATCTCGATCGCGGCCCGGCGGGTGAACGTCAGCAGCAGCAGCCGCTGTGGCGTGACGCCGTGCAGCAGCAGGTGCGCGACGCGGTGTGCAAGCGTCCCGGTCTTGCCGGTACCTGCGCCGGCGATGATCAGCAGCGGACCTGCAGCGAAGCCGCCGTGCGTGTCCGGCTCGCCGTGGGTCGCCGCGGCGAGCTGCGCGGCGTTCAGTCGCTCGAAAACAGTCGCATTGCTCATCGGTCGGGCCAATATAGGCAAGACCTGTATGGATATCCAGTAGCGTGGCGGACACGCCGCGACCTGTAAGATGCGCTCGGACTTCAACCCGGGAGTCGGGCATCCGATGGACGAATTCAAGCTCAGCGACCTGCTGTGGCGCATGGCCTTCTCGGTCGCGCTGGTCTTCCTGACGTTCAATCCCTCCGGCGTTTCCTACTATCACTGGCTCGCTGACGGCTTCCCATCGGTCACGCCGGCGGAAGCGATCGCCGGCATCGTGCTGCTGGGACTGTGGATCTTCTTCGTCCGCTCGACACTGCGGGCGATGGGCACGATCGGACTCCTGCTGCTGATGGGTCTGTTCGCGGCGATTGTCTGGTGGATGGTGAGCCAGGGCTGGCTGGAGATCGCGAACCGCTCGACCATGGCCTGGATCGTGCTCGCGATCCTCGGACTGGTGCTCGGATTCGGCATGTCCTGGGCGCACATCCGGCGGCAACTCTCCGGACAGGCCTCGGTGGACCGCGTCGACTGAGCATCGGTGGCCGACCCGGGCGGGGACGGCCACCTCTGCGGCTCAGCCCAGCAAGCGCATGATCTTTTCCTTGCCCTCTGTGTAGGGCGGGTAGCGCACCGGCGCGTCCAGCCGGAAGCTCCGGTGCATGATCGCCTTCATGTGACTGAAGGTCTCGAAGCCGAAGTAACCCTGGTAGCGACCCATGCCGCTGTTGCCGACCCCGCCGAACGGCAGTTCGGGCGAAACCATGAAGATCACAGCATCGTTGATACAGACGCTGCCGGCGCTGACCCGCTCGACGACCGCATCCTGGGCCGCGCTGCTCTTCGAGAACACGTACAGCGCAAGCGGTTTCGGGCGCGAGGCGGCGAACTGGATCGCCTCGTGCATTTCGGCGACCGTGATGATCGGGAGGATCGGGCCGAAGATCTCCTCCTGCATCAGTGGGGAATCGGGCGCCGGATCGAGGACGACGGTCGGCTCCACGTAGCGGTCCGCGACGTCGACGCGCCCGCCCGTGTGCACCTGCTGTCCCTCGAGCAGCCCTGCCAGCCTGTTGACGTGACGCTCGCTGACTATCCGCGCGTAGTCCGGGCTCTTCGACACGTCCTCGCCGTAGAACTCGCGGATCTTCCGGCCGATCGCGTCGGCGAGCTGCGAAGCGACCTGTCGATGGGCCAGCACGTAGTCCGGCGCGACGCAGGTCTGACCTGCGTTGATGAACTTGCCCCAGGCGATCCGCGCGGCCGTCACCTCGATCTCGGCGTCCTTGTCTACGATGCAGGGGCTCTTGCCCCCCAGTTCCAGCGTGACCGGCGTAAGGTGCTTCGCGGCCGCCGACATGACGATGCGCGCGACGTTCTCGTTGCCGGTGTACAGGATGTGGTCGAAGCGCTGCTCGAGCAGTTCGGTCGTCTCCGGAATTCCTCCCTCCACGACCGCGACCGCGTCGGAATCCAGGTAGCGCGGCAGCAGCTTGGCGATCGCGGCCGAGGTGTGCGGCGAGACTTCGGACGGCTTGACGATCGCAGCGTTGCCGGCCGCGATTGCACCGACCAGCGGCGAGGTGACGAGCTGCAGCGGATAGTTCCAGGCGCCGATGATCAGCACGACGCCCTTGGGCTCGGGCTGGATGCGGCTCGAGCCCGGCTGGACCATCAACGGCGTCGCGACCGCGTGCGGCCGCGCCCACTTCTTCAGGTGCTTGCGCGCGTGCTTCGCCTCGGCGCTGACGAAGGCCGTTTCGCTCAGCGTGGCCTCGAAGCGGCACTTGCCGAGGTCGGCACGCAGCGCTTCGGCGAGCTCCTGCTCGTGCTCGCGGTGCATCCGCTCGAGTTGCTCCAGCTGCTCGAGTCGCCATTCGAGCGGCCGCGTCTTGCCGCTGTCGAAGGTATGCCTGAGACGCTCGAGCACTCGCGGCATCGCCTCCCGGGCTTGCCCGGCGCCCACCGAACCCGCCATAGCGCCCACTGCACTGCACATGTCTTTCACTCCGCTGCGCCGGGCACGCAGCCCGGGCCTGATGGGACGAAGCTACCACAGACCCGGGCCGTGCTGCGGTCTGCAGGCGGCCCCGCAAATCACCGCGCTCGACCGGCGGTATCATCGATGGACGAACCGGCAGACGGAGCGTGGCGTGGCCACACAGGTTAGGAACGTTTTCAAGGGCAAAGTCCTGACGCTGAACCTCGAGCGCGTCCGGCTTCCCAACGGCAGCGTGGCGGAGCTGGAGATCGCTCATCACCCGGGCGGCGCCGCCGTCGTCGCGCTGGATGCGGCCGGCCGGGTGTGCCTGCTCGAGCAGTTCCGCCACGCGGCCGGTGGCTGGCTGCTCGAGCTGCCGGCCGGCAAGCTCGATGACGGGGAGCCGCCTCTGGACTGCGCCCGGCGCGAACTCGAGGAAGAGGCGGGCGTGCAGGCCGCGAGTTGGGAGAAGCTTGGCGAGTTCTTCAGCTCTCCTGGCGTGCTGACGGAAGTGATTCACCTGTACCTGGCCCGGGATCTGACACCGAGGCCCCGCCGGCCCGAGGAGCACGAGGTGTTCGAGATCCGCTGGCTGCCGCTGGCGGAAGCCTTCGTCATGGCTGCATCAGCAGGACTCCAGGACGGCAAGAGCCTCGTCGGGTTGTTCTGGGCTCGTGAACGTCTCGCCGCGGCCGGCGTCACGACCGGGCCAGGGGCTCCACCGGAATTTCCGTGAACTGAGTCTGCCTTATCGAAGTCGGCGGGTCTGTAATATGCTCGTCATCAGCAGCAATGGCTGTGGAGAGCACGATGGCGAAAGACCCGCGTGACAGGCGGAGCGGCCACGCCCCTGCATCCGGCAAAGGCGAGCCGGGGCACATCGGCGAGGACGACCGGGGCAATCGCACCTGGGAGTGGGTCGACGACGATGACCTGCTGGCCGACGACACGCTGGGCGCCGCCGAGCGGGTGCGCGCGCTGGTCGACCCCCGGCTTCAGATCCAGGACGATGACGAGCGTACGGACGCGCCGGCCTCCGTGAATCCGAAGGGACTGAAGTCCGGGTACAACCCTTACAACAGCGGTGTGCTGGGCAAGCAGCAGTGGAAGAAGAAGAAGAACCTGCGCGACCTCTCCAAGTGGATCGAGCTGCGCAAGCAGGCCGAGCAGAAGAAACGCGAGGAAGACGACTGAGCCCTAGCCGCAGCGCGCCGCATGGCGCAGCTTGGCCTGTGCGCCCAGCCGGTAGAAAGACCGCAGCTCGGCGAGCATGGCCTCGGGCCGGGACCGGCGCGTGAGAAGATAGCGCTCCTCCAGGTGACGGCAGAACCTCGCCGCGTGGCGGTGCGCTTCGGCGTAGCGCTGCCGCTGCTGCTGGTCGAGGTGCGCCATCAGCGAGCTCGTCTCGAACAGGCGGTGGAAGAGTTCCCGCGGAAAGCGGCCCTCGCGCTGGCCGAGCAGCAGCCGCAACGCGCTCGCGTACTTGTCCACCTCGGCCTGTAGCTCCAGCTCGAGCAGTGACACGCTGCGCTCGCGCCGCAGGCTCCAGACGAGGTAGTGGAAATGGCTCACGCCCTCCAGCGCCGTGCAGTAGTCGGCGATGTTCTCCTCGCAGAGCGAGCGCAGCGGGCACCGCGCCACC
>DATIRA010000322.1:0-1647 GCA_035470225.1 Steroidobacteraceae bacterium
CGAAGATCCGGCGCAGCACCGAGCCGCCCACCAGCGCGAAGATCAGCAGGAACGGCAACAGGCTGAACAGCCCCGGCACGTCACGTGACGGCGGGCTCAGCTCCGGCTCCGGCAGGGGCTCACCCTCGATCACGCGCAGCATCCGGTCCACTCCGGTGGCGATGCCGCCGTAGTAATCGCCGCGCCGGAACTGCGGGACGATGTCCTCGTCGATGATGCGGTTGGCGATCGCGTCCGGCATCGCGCCCTCGAGGCCGTAGCCCACCTCTATGCGCAGCTTGCGGTCGTTCAACGCGACTATCAGGATCGCGCCGTCATCCACGTTCTCGCGGCCGAGCTTCCAGGCCTCGGCGACGCGGATCGCGTACTGCTCGATCGCCTCGGGCTGCGTGGTCGGCACGACCAGCACGGCGACCTGGCTGCCCTTGCTGCGCTCGAACGCGCGCAGCTTCGCCTCCAGCGCAGCCTTCTGGTCCGGCGACAGCGTGCCGGTCAGGTCGGTGACCGGGGACTGCAGCGGCGGCACGGCGGCCAGCTGCTGGGCCTGTGCCGGAGCACCGGCGAGCGCAGCGGCGGCGAGCAGCGCCGCCGCCGGAGAACGCAGCCAACTGGGAAGGCCTGCAATCATCGACTGATGGCTGGCCGCATCCGGGTGCGGCCGGCCACCCGGTCAGTTGCTGGACGTGCCGGTAGCCGGCTGGTTGAAATCCACGACCGGCGGCTTGGAGATCGCCGCTTCGTTCTCGACGCTGAAGTTGGGCTTCACCTTGTAGCCGAACAGCATCGCGGTCAGGTTGGTCGGGAACTGGCGCACGGTCACGTTGTAGTCCTGCACCGCCTGGATATAGCGGTTTCGGGCGACCGTGATCCGGTTTTCCGTGCCTTCGAGCTGCGCCTGCAGGTCGCGGAAGTTCTGGTCCGATTTCAGGTCCGGGTAGGCCTCCACCGTCACGAGCAGACGGCTCAAGGCGCTGGTGAGCTCGCCCTGGGCAGCCTGGTAGGCGGCCAGCGACGCCGGGTCATCCGCATTCACCTGGATCGACGACGCCTTGGCGCGTGCCTCGGTGACAGCGGTAAGCACCTCCTTTTCCTGGGACGCGTAACCCTGCACCGTGGCGACCAGGTTAGGAATCAGGTCGGCGCGGCGCTGGTACTGGTTCAGCACCTCGGACCAGGCGGACTTCACCTGCTCGTCCTGGACCTGCAGCGTGTTGTACCCGCAGGCGGAGAGCATCAGGCTCACCGCGGCGATCAGTAAGGCTCTGAAGGTGCGCATTGGACACTACACTCCCGTAGCAGCATGGACGCGAGGCGTCATTATCGTGAACATTCGCCAGAAAAACAGCACCGGGACCGCCCCGGCCTACCAGATGCGAACCCGCTGATCGGGCGGAAGATACAGGTCATCGCCCTCGTCGACGTCGAAGGCCTGCTGGAAGGCCGTCATATTGCGGACGATCCCGTTCACCCGGTACTCGCTCGGGCTATGAGGGTCCGTGAGCAGCCTCCGCCGCAGCTCGTCCTCGCGGTACTTTCGCGCCCAGATCTGCGCCCACCCGATGAAGAATCGCTGATCGCCGCTCAGGTCGTCCAGCTCCGGTGCGCTCTCCCCTGCCAGCGAGATCCGGTACGCCTTGTGCGCCACGG
>DATIRA010000323.1:0-8941 GCA_035470225.1 Steroidobacteraceae bacterium
GCAGGATCGGCGCCGCCCACAGCAGCAGGTTCTGCGCCGTCATCCGCGGACGGTACAGGACGAAATCCCCGTAGCGCTCGATCATGAACTCGCGGATCTCGTCGTCGGTCTTGCCAGCCGCGATCAGGTCACGGACCTCGCGCCTCAGGTCGGCGGCGAGGCCGGCGTTCGAATCGGCGATGGTCTGGTTCTGGCAGACCAGGCAGCGGAGCTCTCGGTTGATGCTCTCGTAGCGTTCCTGCAGCACCGGGTCGTCGAAGGCGCGTTCCGCGTCGATCGCCGGCGCCAGCAACGGCAGGGCCAGCAGCAGCGTCGCCAGCAGCGTCTGTATCGTTCGCATCATGTGGAGGAACCGCTCCCCGGCCTGGACGCCTCGATCCTGGGCAGGAACTCGGTCCGCCAGATCTCCATCGTCATCGGCGCGATGTGCTTGTAGAGAACGGTTCCGTCCGAACCGATCAGGAACGTCTCGGGCGCGCCATAGACTCCCCAATCCACCGCCGTGCGACCCTCGTGGTCGACGGCCACGACCGCGTACGGGTTGCCGAGGTCGCGCAGCCATTTCTTCGCGGCACTGTCGTCGTCCTTCCAGTTCAGGCCGACCAGCGGGACGGTGTTCTGACGGGCGATCTGGAGCAGCACGTCGTGCTCCTGGCGACAGCCGCCGCACCAGGTGCCCCAGACGTTCAGCAGCCACGGACGCCCGCCCAGCTCCTTGCTCGACACCGTGTAAGCGGGATCCTGGAGGCTCGGCAGCGTGAATTCCGGCGCAGTCTTGCCGATCAGCGGCGAGGGCACGTATCTGGGATCACGCTGAAGCCCCACGTACAGGAAGACGCCCATCAGCAGGAACAGCACGAAAGGAACGATGAACTTGGCCATGACTGTCTCCCGGCTCAGCGCGCGGCAACTGCGCCGCGCCCGGGGACCTTCTGCTCGGACGTGACGCGACGCGTGCGGTAGCGCCGGTCGCTCACCGCGACCAGGCCTCCGATGGCCATCACCAGTGCCCCGAACCAGATGAACCGGACCATGGGCTTGTACTGGATGCGCATGCTCCAGGCGCCGCCACCCAAGTCCTCGCCCATCGCGACGAACAGGTCCCGGTTCCAATCGACCTCGATCCCGGACTCGGTCATCGGGCTGCGCTGGACCCGATAGACCCGTTTCTGCGGATGCAGCGTCGCCACCTCGCGACCTGCGCGCGTGATCACGACCTCGGCCTCGATCGCGTCGTAGTTCGGACCCTTGACCATCCTGGTGCTGTTGAAGGCGAAATCGTAACCCTGCATCGTGACTGACTCACCCGGCTTAAGCGCGATGTCCGTCTCGATCCGGTACATCTGCGTCACCGTCACACCGATCGCGAACAGTCCGACGCCGATGTGCGCCAGCGTCATGCCGAGCACGCCCCGCGACAGAGATTGCTTCCGCCGCAGTCGCTGCAAGGGCTCGTACAGCGCCGAGAGGATCACCCACACGCCCGCCGTCAGGCCGATCGCGGACATGACGTGGAAGCCGCCGTAGGCTACGACCGGCACCACGACGCCGACCGCGAGCGAGATGCCAAGCAGCACCAGCAGCGGCATCTTGATGTCCGCCAAGCGCCATTTTTTCCAGGTCGCGTGCATGCCGAACGCGAGCAGGAACAGCAGCGGAAGCGTCGGGATCAGGAACACCGTATTGAAGTACGGCGGGCCGACCGAGATCTTGCCGAGGTTCAGCGCGTCGAGGAACAGCGGGTAGAGCGTGCCGATCAGGATCAGCGCCGCGGCGACCAGCAGCAGCACGTTGTTGAGGAGCAGGAACGACTCCCTCGAGACGGTGTCGAAGCCGCCCTTGGCACGCAGCGCCGGGCCGCGCCACGCGAACAGCGCCAGCGAGCCGCCGATGCAGACGCCGAGGAATGCGAGGATGAACAGGCCACGGCTCGGGTCGCTCGCGAACGCGTGCACTGAGACCAGCACGCCCGAGCGAACCAGGAAGGTGCCGAGCAGGCTCAGCGAGAAAGCGATGATCGCGAGCAGCAGCGTCCAGCTCTTGAAGAGCCCCCGCTTTTCCGTCACGGCCAGCGAATGTATCAGCGCCGTGCCGACCAGCCAGGGCATGAAAGAGGCGTTTTCGACGGGATCCCAGAACCACCAGCCGCCCCAGCCGAGCTCGTAGTATGCCCACCAGCTTCCGAGCGCGATGCCGATAGTCAGGAATACCCAGGACAGCGTCGTCCAGGGCCGCGTCCATCGCGCCCACTTCTCGTCCAGCTTGCCCTCGAGCAAGGCAGCCACGGCGAAGGCGAACGCGACCGCGAAGCCGACATAGCCGATGTAGAGCATCGGCGGATGAATCGCGAGCGCCGGATCCTGCAACAGCGGATTCAGGTCACGCCCGTCTAGCGCTGCCGGCACGAGACGCTCGAACGGGTTCGACGTGAACAGGATGAAGGACAGGAAGCCGATGCTGACGATGCCGAGCACGCCGATCACGCGCGCGGCGAAAGTCTCCGGGAGGTTCCGGCTCAGCGCACCCACCGCGACCGACCAGGTCGACAGCGCCAGCGCCCACAGCAGCAGCGATCCCTCGTGCGCGCCCCAGACCGCCGCGAAGCGGTAGAAGGTGGGCAACTCCGAGTTCGAGTTGCTGGCCACGTACAGGACCGAGAAGTCGTTCTTGTAGAACGCCCAGCTCAGCACCGCGAACGACAACGCAACAAAGACCCATTGGCCTGTGACGGCCGGTCGCGCGGCCGCCATCCAGCGGCGATTACCGAAGTGGGCGCCGGCGAGTCCGAGAAATGCCTGCGCTGTCGTGAGCAGCAGCGCGATGACCAACCCGAAGAGTCCGAGCTCGATGACCATTGAATTGAATCCTCCCGCGTGCGTCCGGTCAGGTGCTGCCCTGGCCCATCGCGCTGGCCGCCTCCGCGTGCGGCTTCAGGCTGTCCGCGACCTCGGGCGGCATGTAGTTCTCGTCGTGCTTCGCGAGCACTTCCTCGGCGACAAAGGTCCCGTCCGGTCCCAGTCGTCCGCGCGCAATGATGCCCTGCCCCTCCCGGAAGAGGTCCGGCAAGACGCCCGTGTAGCTCACCTTGACCGTGTTCTGGTAGTCGGTGAGCGTGAACTTCGCCTCCAGGCTGCCCGTTTCACGACTGAAGCTGCCGTCCTGAACAAGCCCACCGACGCGGAAGCTGCGGGCGTCGGGCGCCTCACCGGCATGAATCTGCGTGGGGCTGTAGTAATACAGCAGGTTCTTCTGGAAAGCCTGCAGTGCGAAGGCCGTGGCAATGCCGACGCCTGCCAGGATCACTGCCACCGTGGTCATGCGCTTCTGTCGCGGTGTCATGTACGGGACTCCTTCAACTGTTGTGTTCGCCGCCGGGCGCTGATGAGTTCCTCGGACTCGCGCCGGCGCGCGGCCCACCAGTTCGCAATCAGCACCACCGCGGTTAGACCGTATGCGGACCAAACAAATCCCGCATAACCGCCCATGTTAAAAAAACTCTGCAAGTCCATGTTTTATATGCCTTCTTTTAGCCAGGTTGCGTTTCGCTCCCGGCGCAGGATCTCGGCCCGCAGGCGTCGGCACAGCAGCCACCCGTAGTAGAGCTGGAAGCCGACGATCATCATGAACAGCGGATAGAGCATCTCGATGGCGATCGACGGCTTGTCCAGCTTCGTGACGCTGGCCGGCTGGTGCAGCGTGGTCCACCACTCCACCGAGTAGTGGATGATGGGCACGTTGATCACGCCGACGATAGCCAGCACCGCGCTCGCCCGGTCCGCGCGCTGCGGGTCGTCGAAGGACGCGCGCAGGGCCATATAGCCGAAGTACAGGAACAGCAGGATCAGTTCCGAGGTGAGACGCGCGTCCCAGACCCACCAGGTACCCCACATCGGCTTGCCCCAGATGGAGCCGGTCGCGAGTGCCAGGAACGTGAAAGATGCGCCGACCGCCGCACTCGCCGCCGCCGCCGCATGCGCCAGCTTGATGCGCCAGATCAGCCCGATGCCGGCGGCGACCGCCATCACGACGTAGATGAACATCGACATCCAGGCGCTCGGTGCATGCACGTAGAGGATCCGGAAAGCGTCACCCTGCTGGTAGTCGGCCGGCGCCCGCACGAGACCCCACCAGGCCGCCAGCAGGATGATGACCAGTGCCGGCCAGCCGAACCAGGGTGCCAGCCTGCCGAGCAGCCGGTAGGCATGGGGAGGAGAGGCGAATTTATGCAACCAGGTCCACATGTATCCTCTTCATTCGCATGCTCTCGACGAGCAGTTCAGCTTTCGACGCTGATCCGGATCGCCGCGGACATCGCCAGCGGCCCAAGGCTCAGCGCCAGGAAGAATATAGCCGCCAGCAGCTGCAGCGGACCGGCCGGGGAGTCCCCGTCCATCTGCATCGACACCGCCCGCGCGCCGAAAATCAGCAGCGGCATCGCCAGCGGCAACACGAGCAACGACAGCAGGACGCTGCCGCGCCGGACGCCGACGGTCAATGCAGCGCCGATGCCGCCGAGCACGCTCAACGTCGCAGTGCCGAGCAGCAGCGACAGCACCAGCGTGCCCCAGGCGTCGAACGGCAGACCCAGCGCCGTTCCGACGACTGGCGAGATCAGCACCAGCGGCAGTCCGGTCAGAATCCAGTGCGCAGCGACCTTCGACAGCAGCAGCCATGCCAACGGCTGGCCCGAGAGCACCCACTGTTCCATCGTTCCGTCCTCGACGTCCGAGCGGAACAGCGATTCCAGAGCGAGCAACGACGACAGCAGCGCAGCCACCCACACGACGCCGCCGGAAATCGTGCGCAGCTGCGCCAGGTCCGGCGTGGTCGCGAGCGGGAACAAAGTCGTGACGACGACATAGAAGATCAGCGGCTGAGTCACCTCGTCCCAGCGCCGCAGCGCCAGCGTGAGGTCGCGCTTGAAGACCAGCGCAGCAGCCGCGGAGACGTTCGCGCGCCGCATCAGCTGAGTTCCAGCCGTTCGGTGATCGGCGATTCGTCGAGCAGCCTCTGGTGCGCCGCGGCCAGCACCAGGCCGCCGCCCGCGACCTGCTCCGCTATCAGGTCCTCGACCAGCGTGACGCCGGCGACGTCGAGGTTGGTCGCCGGCTCGTCCAGGATCCAGAGTCTCGCGTCGGCGAGCAGCAGGCGCGCCAGCGCAAGCCGGCGCTTCTGGCCGGCGGACAGCGACCGGGCGACCAGGTCGCCACGCGACAGGATCCCGACGCGGTCGAGCGCGCGGTCGATGTCCGAGTCCTCGAGCGATTGTCGCAGGCCCGCCAGGAACCGTAGATTCTCGCGCGCGGTGAGGTCCGCCTTCAGCGCATTCGGATGTCCGAGATAGGCCAATTCGGTGTGAAATTGCTCACTCGCGCTGCGCACAGCCTTGCCCCGCCAGAGGATCTCCCCGCTCTCGGCGGGCAACAGGCCGCAGACGACCCGGATCAGCGTCGTCTTTCCGACGCCGTTCGGACCGGTCAGCTTCATGAAGACGCCGGGATGCACTTCGAACGATACGTCCCGGAGGATGTGCCGTTCTCCACGCCAAACGTTGATTGCCCGGGCTTCGAGCACGGCCGCGTCGGGCCCCATCGATCCTCCGCTACCCACCTTAACAGCGTCGCCCCCACGCGGCCCATGGGGCGATCAAACCGGCGCGAAGTCTAGCAAATCAGACTGAGTCCAGTCCTGCGGAATACCGCAGTGATCGCTACCCGAGCGGCTCGAGAACGACGAGATCCACCCCTTCCTCTACGCGGTCGCCGGCCTTGACTTTTACCTCGGAAACCCGGGCGTCCCAGGGCGCAGTCAGCGAGTGCTCCATCTTCATGGCCTCCAGCACCAGCACGACGGCACCGGCCTCGACCTGTTGCCCCTCGCTGACCCGCAGTTCAAGCACGTGTCCCGGCATCGGCGAGCTGATGTGCCCCTCGTGCGCGGCTGAGACACGGTGCTCGGCACCGGTATCGGCGACGAAATCGAAGCGCAGGCACTGCCGGCGCAGCGTCAGGCTCTCGTGATCGAACGCATAGTCCGCGACGACCGGGCGCCCGTCGATGCGGCCGACGAGACCGCCCCGCGCGTCCCGCGTCACCTCGATGCGATGCGGCCGACCGTCCCGAACGATGGTCAGCCCGCCCGCCTCACGGGCGACCTGCAACCACTCCCGCTGCTCGCCGAGCCTGAGCGCCACGCGGATCACCGGTGGGGAATTGATCCGGTAGCCCGTCGCGGCCTTCCACGGCGACTGGCACGGATCCGCGACGCCGCGCGCGTCGCCCGGCAGGTGCAGCACGCTGGCCGCTGCCGCGAGCAGCCATGCATCGACCAGTTCCGCTTCCGGCACCCCGGTCGCAGACTGCAACTCGCGTTCCAGCAGCCGCGTGCTGAGCCGGCCCGAGCGGACCGGCTCCGCGCCGAGAATCTCCCACAGGAAACGCGCGTTGGTCCGCACGCCATCCACCGCGCACTGCTCGAGTGCGGAACGCAGCGAGTCAATGGCCTCTGCGCGCCCGGGCGCCCAGGCGATGATCTTGGCCAGCAGCGGGTCGTAGTGGACGCTGACTTCGTCGCCGGACTGGAAACCGGAATCGACACGCAGGCTGTCCGATTCCCGCGGCATCCGGAACGTCTGCAGCCGCCCGGTAGAGGGCAGGAAGCCTCGCTCAGGGTCCTCGGCGTAGAGCCGCGCCTCGACGGCATGTCCATTCCGGCTCAACTGCGCCTGGCCCATCGGCAGCGGCTCACCGGAGGCGACCTGCAGCTGCCACTCGACGAGGTCGAGGCCGGTGATCATCTCGGTCACCGGGTGCTCGACCTGGAGCCGGGTGTTCATCTCGAGGAAGTAGAAGCTGCGGCCGTCGAACAGGAACTCGACCGTGCCGGCGCCCTGGTAGCCGACGGCCTGCGCGGCCCGCACGGCCGCCTCGCCCATCCTGCTGCGCGTGCTCTCGTCGAGGCCGGGCGCCGGGGCCTCCTCGATCACCTTCTGGTGCCGGCGTTGCAGCGAGCAGTCGCGCTCGAACAGGTGCACGGCATGGTCCCGTGAGTCCGCGAAGACCTGGATCTCGACGTGGCGCCCCTGCTCGACGTAGCGCTCCAGCAGTACCCGGGCGTCGCCGAAGGACTTCTGCGCCTCGCGCCTCGCGGCAGCCAGCGCCTCCGGGAACTCGCCGAGCGCGCGCACGACGCGCATGCCCTTGCCACCGCCGCCCGCTGTCGGCTTGATCAGCAGCGGGAAGCCGAGCCGCGAAGCCTCTGCGGTCAGGCGCGCATCGGACTGGTCCTCGTCATCGTAGCCCGGCAGCACCGGGACCCCGGCACGGGCCATCAGCTGCCTGGCTTCGCTCTTCGAGCCCATCTGGCGGATCGAGTCGCCGGGGGGACCCACGAACACGATGCCGCGCGCCCGGCAGGCGTCCGCGAATGCGGCGTTCTCGCTGAGAAATCCGTAGCCCGGATGTATCGCGGCCGCCCTCACTCCGGCGGCGGCCTCGAGAATCCGCTCCGCGTCGAGGTAGCTCTCCCGGGCCGGGGCTGGACCAATGTACACGGCCTCGTCCGCGAGCCGAACGTGCAGCGAGTCGCGATCCGCCTCGGAATACACCGCGATGCTCCGCAGGCCGAGCCGGCGCGCCGTGCGCATGATGCGGCAGGCAATCTCGCCGCGGTTCGCAATGAGCAGGCTCTCGATCATGGGGTCCTCACATGCGGAAGATGCCGTAGGGCTGCTCGCCCTCGTCGTCGCGGCAGCTCGCAACCGCCAGTGCAAGTGCAAGGACGTCACGCGTGTCCGCCGGATCGAGCACGCCGTCGTCCCAGAGCCGGGCGCTCGCGTAGGCCGGGTTGCCCTGCGTCTCGTACTGGCCGCGGATCTCTTCGCGGAAGGACTGCTCCTCGGACTCGGGCCACTCGCCGCCGCGACGCTCGATGCCCTCGCGCTTGACGATCGAGAGAACCGTCGCGGCCTGTTCGCCGCCCATCACCGAGATGCGCGAGTTCGGCCAGCTCCACAGGAAGCGCCCGCCGTAGGCCCGCCCGCACATCGCGTAGTTGCCAGCCCCGAAGGAGCCGCCGATGATCACCGTCAGCTTCGGCACCGAGGCGCAGGCCACCGCGGTCACCATCTTGGCCCCGTCGCGCGCGATGCCGCCCGCCTCGTACTTGCGACCCACCATGAAGCCGGTGATGTTCTGCAGGAACAGCAGCGGGATGCGTCGCCGGTTGCAGAGCTCCACGAAGTGCGCGCCCTTCAGCGCCGACTCAGAGAACAACACGCCGTTGTTCGCGACCACGCCGACCGGATAACCGCCGATGCGCGCGAAGCCGCAGACCAGCGTGCTGCCGTACAACGCCTTGAACTCGTCGAGCTCGGAGGCGTCCACGATTCGCGCGATCACCTCGCGCACGTCGTAGGGATGGCGGGTATCGCGGGGCACGATTCCGTACAGGTCCGAGGCCGGATAGCGCGGCGCCCTGGCGGGCTCGGGAGGCGGACGCGAGCCGCGGCGATTGAGGTTACCGACCAGCCTGCGCGCCATCCAAAGCGCATGCGCATCGTTGTCCGCGAGGTGATCGACGACGCCGGACTGACGCGCGTGAACGTCGCCTCCGCCGAGCGTCTCGGCGTCGACACGCTCGCCGGTGGCCGCCTGCACCAGTGGCGGGCCGCCGAGGAAGATCGTGCCCTGCTCGCGCACGATGATCGACTCGTCGCACATCGCGGGCACGTACGCCCCGCCAGCGGTGCAGGAGCCCATCACGACCGCGAGCTGCGGGATCGCGAGCGCGGACATCCGGGCCTGGTTGTAGAAGATCCGGCCGAAGTGCTCGCGGTCCGGAAACACCTCGTCCTGGCGCGGCAGGAACGCGCCGCCCGAATCGACGAGGTAGACGCAGGGCAGCTCGTTCTCGAGTGCGATCTCCTGCGCGCGCAGGTGCT
>DATIRA010000324.1:0-4440 GCA_035470225.1 Steroidobacteraceae bacterium
CGGCGCTGAAACAAGAAGACTATTTGCCCGGTCTGATTCAACATGACCAGAGAAGTCGATGCACCGGAGTCGAGCATGAGGAAGCGAAGGCCAGCAACGCGCCGCGACCCGCGGCCGTCCGAAATCACGCCGGCGGAAACCTATTACAACCGGCGCCAGGTGCTGGCAGCGCTGGCTGCCGTTCCGACGCTGTCTCTGCCCGGCCTTTCGGACGCGGCGGTAGCGAGTGACCTCAAGCCAAATTCTTACGAGGATATAACGACTTACAACAACTTCTACGAATTCGGGACGGACAAGAGCGACCCCGCTCGGCGCTCGGGGGACTTTCGCCCAAGGCCATGGAGCGTCGCGGTCACCGGAGAGGTCGGCAAGCCCGGAACGTATCATCTGGAGGATCTGCTGGAGCCGCATGCCCTCGAGGAGCGTATCTACCGGCTGCGCTGCGTCGAAGCATGGTCGATGGTCATACCGTGGCTCGGCTTCCCGCTGGGCGAGCTTCTCAAGCGCTTCGAGCCCACCTCCCGGGCAAAGTACGTCGCATTCAAGACGGTTCTGCGGCCGAAGGAGATGCCCGGGCAGCGTTTCCCGGTGCTCGAATGGCCGTACGTCGAAGGCCTTCGCATCGACGAGGCGATGCATCCGCTGGCGATTCTCGCCACCGGTCTGTATGGCAAGCCGTTGCCGAACCAGAACGGCGCCCCGCTGCGGCTGGTCGTGCCATGGAAATACGGCTTCAAGAGCATCAAGTCCATCGTCGAGATTCGCCTCACCGAGCGGCAGCCGCCGACCGCCTGGAACAAGTCGGCTCCCCACGAGTACGGTTTCTACGCCAACGTGAACCCGGAGGTGGACCATCCGCGCTGGAGCCAGGCGACCGAGAGACGCATCGGCAGCGGGTTGTTCGCACCGCGCCAGCCGACGCGGATGTTCAACGGCTACGCCGAGCAGGTCGCGTCGCTGTATCGCGGCATGGACTTGCGGAAGAACTATTGACGTGCCGGCGGCGTGCCACGGGACTCACTGCACATGACGACGGCCGTTGATGGAGTGCCCGGTTTGGAGGACGCCGTGAACCCATCCCTGGGGGCTCCGGGCTCGGCATCCGTGCCTCGTACGGCCTCCAAGCCAGGCACTCCATCAGCGGCCGGAGAAATGCGCGCTCAGCCGGCGCATGACCCTCGTTTCAGAACGGCGCGAGCCCCGACCACCCGTGCTCGGCAGCGGCGGCGCTTCATCAAGCCTGTGCTGTTTATCGCGCTGTCGCTGCCGCTCGCAGGGCTGCTGCTGCGCCTGCTCGGTATCGGTGGCCTGGGCCTAGGCGCAAATCCGATCGAAGCGCTGATGGATACTCTGGGCCTCTGGGGGCTGCGGATTCTGCTGCTGACGCTTTGCATCTCGCCGCTCGCGTCGCTGGTCCACAAGCCGTGGGTCATGGGGCTGCGCCGGATGGTGGGGCTGTTCTCGTTCACCTACCTGGCGCTTCACTTCCTCGTCTGGCTGGTGCTGGACAAGTGGTTCGACTGGCGGGCCATTCTCGAGGACATCGCAGAGCGTCCCTTCATCACGATCGGGGCGACCGCACTGCTGATGCTGCTGCCGCTCGCCGTGACCTCGACAAAGGGCTGGATGCGCAGGCTCGGCCGACGATGGCAGCAGCTGCACCGGCTCGTCTACCCGGCAGCGGTCCTCGGCGTCTGGCATTTCTGGGGGCAGGTCAAGGCCGACTGGCGGGAGCCGCTCATTTATGCGCTCACGCTCGCGCTGCTGCTCGGATGGCGCGTACGTCGCGCCCGTGCGCGGCGCTAGGGGGCGGACCGGCGACGCGTCGTCAGTGCATGGCCGAACACGACCAGCAGTATGATCGCAACGCCCAGGTAGAACGACCACGTCAGTTCGTGTTGCTCGCCGAGCAGCAGCATCGCGAGCAGGATCGCGTACACGGGCTCGAGGCTGACGGCCAGCTGCGCGCTGTAGGCGTTGATGTGCCTGAGGGCGACCAGCGACAGCGCGTATGGAAATAGCGTGCAGCCGAGCGCGAGCACCAGCAGCAGCATCGTGTCCCTCGCATCCGGCATCTGGATGGCCGCGGCGCCGCCAGGCCACAGCACGGCCACGACAGTCAGGAATACCGCGCCGGCACCGAGTTCCAGGCCGGTGACGGCCAGCGGACCACCCTGCTCGACGTAGCGCTTGTTCAGCGACCCGAACACCGCCACCAGCAGCACCGACACGATGCCGGCAACGATCCCGAGGCGCATGCCGGAGGGTGTCCCGCCGACGACCAGCACGACACCCGGCAGCGCCAGCAGCCCGAACAGCAATTCACGCCGGTCGAAGGAACGGCCGGTGATCCACGGCTCCACGAAGGCCATGAAGATCGGGCCGACCGCCATGCAGGTCGCCGCGACCGAGGCGTTCGACAGCTTGATCGCGCCATAGAAGCTCAGCCAGTGCAGCGCAACGACGACGCCGATGCCCGCGAAGATCGCCGCCTGTCGCGCGGACATCGACCGCAGCTGCCGCCAGAATCGCGGGAATACGAGCACCGCCAGCGCCACGATCAGCATGCGCCACCAGACAAGGTCCAGGGCCTGCAGGCTGATCAGCTTGCCGAGGATCGCGGTGAACCCCCACAGCACGACGCAGAAGTGGATCTGCAGCAGTGCCTTGCGCTCGGCACTCACACCTCGCTCCATGGGCCTGAGACCCGGCAGACTCCGGCACTCGCTACCAGGCGACGGGCATCGGGCCTGCCGGCCAAGCGACGCACCCGTCCGCCGCGCTAGGCTCCGCCGAGCCGGGCCCTGGCCTGAGCTCGCCGGTCGATCAGCCCGCGCACCATCTCGAGTGCGGACTTGTCGCAGGGCGGCAACTCGGCATCGGACACGCCGATCGGACTCACGCGCTCGCCCCAGCGCACCAGGTGCGCGCACCAGGTGAGCCCGCCCCCGAAGGCGGGCAGCAGCAGCGTGTCGTCGGGCTTGACGCGACCCTCCTCCAGTGCCTCGACCAGCGCGACCGGCACAGTGGCGGCCGACATGTTGCCGTAGCGGTGCACGTTGACAAACACTCGCTCCATCGGCACCCCGGCCCTCTTGGCCACCGCCTCGATGATGCGCAGGTTCGCCTGGTGCGGGATCACCAGGTCCACGTCGTCGGCCGTCAGGCCCCGCCTGGCCAGCACGTCTGCACAGGCACCGGACATGCCCATCACAGCGCGCTTGAAAATCTCCTGACCCTCGAAGATCCAGTTCGTGTCGCCGAACATGCGTGTGAAGTTCGCGTAACGGGTGCCCATGCCCTCGACGACCAGCGTGTCGCGAGCTTCACTGTCGCAGCCGAGCTTCTCGGCCAGCAGCCCTTCCTCGCGGTCCGTCGCCTGAAGTACGACCGCGGCGCAACCGTCGCCGAACAGCACGGCGACACCGCGGTTGCTCCAGTCCATGAACGCACTGATGAGCTCACCTCCGAGCACCAGCGCATTCCTGATCACGCCTGTCCTGATCAACGCGTTGGCGTTGCTCAGCGCGTACAGGAAACTGGTGCACGCGGTATTGACGTCCATCGCGGCCGCCTTCCGGGCTCCCAACCGGACCTGCAAGCCGGAAGCCTGGTTGGGCACCTGGTCGTCGAAGCTGCAGGTGCCGAAGACGATCAGGTTCAGCTCGGCCGGGTCGAGGCCGGCCGCGGCCAGCGCGCGCTGCGCGGCCACGTAGCCGAGTTCCTCCAGCGAAACGTGCGACACGCGCCGCTCTTTGATGCCGGTCCGGCTCGTGATCCACTCGTCGTTGGTGTCCAGTACCTGCGCAAGGTCGTCGTTCGTCAGCACGGCGGGCGGCAGGCACTTCCCCCAGCCAGTGATAGCGGCGTAGGTCACAGACTTCTCCCGGGCCAGTACAACGAGGGCGTCACTTTACCAGTCCGACGGGTCGTTGCCCGCGTCAGGCTATCTTCCCGGGGCTTGGCGTAGTGCGCGGGAACGGTCCCGCCTTGAGCAGCATGCCCGGTACGGTCCGCCCGAGCCGCGCCTGCAGCCATGCCGCCGTTTCGATCGCCGCATCGAGCGAGATGCCGGTCGCAAGTCCCGATCGATGCAGCATGTAAAGCAGATCCTCTGTGGGAATGTTGCCGGTGGCGCCCGGTGCGAACGGGCAGCCGCCGATACCCCCCAGGCTGGCATCGAGCGTCGGGACGCCCGCCTGCACCGCAGCGAAGGCATTGGCCAGCCCGGTGTTGCGCGTGTTGTGGAAGTGGCAGGCGATCGGCGTCGCCGGCGCCGCGTCGCGGGCACCGGCGACACGGGCACGCACGTCGGTGGGTGCAGCCGCACCGATCGTGTCCGCCAGCGTGATCACCGCGGGCCTTGCCCGGACCGCCATCCCGACGACGCCGCGGAGACGGGACTCCGGAATCTCGCCCTCATAGGGACAACCGAAGGCG
>DATIRA010000325.1:0-3698 GCA_035470225.1 Steroidobacteraceae bacterium
GAGTTCGGCCTGATCGACACGTCCGGGGGGCTGCGCATCTACGGTGCCGGGATCCTGTCCTCGCCGAGCGAGATCGACCACGCGCTGGCCAGCTCCGAGCCGCGACGGATCGCGTTCGAACTGCGGCGCGTGATGCGGACCCGATACAAGATCGACAGCTTCCAGCAGAGCTATTTCGTGATCGACGATTTCGGGCAGCTGTTTCGGGAAACCGCGCCGGATTTCACGCCGATCTACCCGCAGGTCGCGGCGCAACCGACGCTCGAAGCAGGCGAGGTGCTGCCCGGAGAGCGGCTGTTCAGCTGAGCCCGGAACGCCCGCGCCGTCAGAGCGGGCCGGGCCGGCACCGGCGTCGGTTCGCGTGCTGGTTGCCCGGCTGGCGCGTTGCGCGGCAACTGGTGTCCAATATCGGGCCCCGGCCGGCGATCCGCCGGCCCAGGAGTAGCAAGCATGAGCAGCCCGAAGCCAGTCGCCACGCCCGGTGACGCATCACCTGTCTCCCTCGGTCACTTCATCGGCGGCCGGGCCGTCGCCGGCGCCTCCGGGCGCTCGGGGCCGGTATTCAACCCGGCCACCGGGACGCTGCGTGGCGACGTGGCCTTCGCCAGCGCCGAGGAGACGCGCAGCGCGATCGCGGCTGCAGAGCGCGCGCTGCCGGGCTGGGCGTCGACGCCGCCGCTGCAGCGTGCGCGAGTCATGTTCCGGTTCAAGGCACTGCTCGAGGCGCATGCAGACGAGCTGGTGCGGCTCATCACGACCGAGCACGGCAAGGTGCTGTCCGACGCGCGGGGCGAGCTCACACGGGGCATCGAGGTGG
The DNA here is from genome assembly GCA_035470225.1 of Steroidobacteraceae bacterium. Classification (GTDB taxonomy): domain Bacteria; phylum Pseudomonadota; class Gammaproteobacteria; order Steroidobacterales; family Steroidobacteraceae; genus DATIRA01. The sequence continues at coordinate 818 of DATIRA010000325.1, forward strand.
TCGAGTTCGCCTGCGGAATTCCGCAACTGCTGAAGGGCGAATTCAGCGAGAGCGTGGGCACCGGCGTCGACAGCTGGTCGCTGCGCCAGCCCGTCGGCGTCTGCGCGGGCATCACGCCGTTCAACTTCCCGGCGATGGTGCCGATGTGGATGTTCCCGGTGGCCATCGCCTGCGGGAATACGTTCTTGCTGAAGCCGTCAGAGAAGGACCCGAGCTGTCCGCTGCGTGTGGCCGAACTGCTGAAGGAGGCGGGGTTGCCGGACGGAGTGTTCAACGTTGTGAATGGCGATCGCGAGGCCGTGGATACGCTGCTGACCGATCCGCGCGTCGCGGCGGTGAGCTTCGTCGGCTCCACGCCCGTCGCCGAGCACATCTACCGGACGTCTTCTTCGCACGGCAAGCGCGTACAGGCCCTCGGCGGCGCCAAGAACCACATGGTCGTGATGCCCGACGCGGACACGGCCAATGCGGCGAGCGCGCTGCTCGGCGCAGCCTATGGCTCGGCGGGCGAGCGATGCATGGCGATCTCAGTGGCGGTCGCCGTCGGTGAGGCCGCTGACCCCCTGGTCGATTCCCTTAAGAAACTCATTGAAAAACTGAAGGTTGGAGATGGAACCTCAGATAACGTAGAGATGGGGCCGCTGGTCACGCGGGAGCACTGCGACAAGGTCCGCGCCTATGTGGAGCTCGGCCTCGAGGAGGGGGCGAAGCTGGTCGCGGACGGACGGGACCTGCGCGTGCCGGGCCGCGAGGGGGGGTTCTTCCTCGGGCCGTGCCTGTTCGACGAAGTCACGCAGCAGATGCGGATCTACCGCGAGGAGATCTTCGGTCCCGTGCTCTGCGTGTTGCGCGCTCCGGATCTGGCCGCAGCGCTCCGGATAGTGAACGAGCACGAATTCGGCAACGGCGCCGCGATCTTCACGGCGAGCGGCGAGAGCGCAAGGCTGTTCACGCTCGGCGTGCAGGCCGGCATGGTCGGCGTGAACGTGCCGATCCCGGTGCCGATGGCATTCCATTCTTTCGGCGGCTGGAAGCGCTCGCTGTTCGGTCCGCTGCACGTTCACGGTCCGGACGGCGTGCGTTTCTACACGCGGCTGAAGACCGTGACCTCGCGCTGGCCGACGATCCAGCCCGAGGCGGCGCAGTTCGTGATGCCGACGATGAAGTGAGCGCGGGCCTGTTGGCTGGGGTGCGAATGTCCTACCCGCCGCGATCGGTGAGCAGTGCAGTGGTGAGACGGTGAGCGTACGCATCGTGCGTCTCGGCAGCGAACGGTTGCCGGGAGAGGGTCTGCGGATCGGCACGGTGCGCCGGCCGCCGCGTGGGGTGCCCAAGGCAGAGTACGCGTCGCGCAACCTGTACGACGTGTGGCTGCCGAACCTCGCGCCAAGCGAAGCGCTGCTGAAGCAAGCGCAGGTGGCCCTCGAGCAAGCAGATGAACGTGCCTGGAAATCATTCGTCAGGCGATACCGGTCGGAAATGAAGCGACCGGAGAATCGCGCGTTGCTCGATACGCTTGCGGCCTTGTCGCATACGGCAGATTTTTCCGTCGGATGTTACTGTGCCGACGAGACGCGCTGTCACCGCTCCGTGCTGCGGGAACTGCTCGCGGAGCGCGGCGCCGAAATGGCCTGAGCTGGGCCCGCCGCAGCCGTGATCGGCGGGGCGTGGAGGTGAACGTATCGTGAGCAGGCTCGGAAGAATGCCGATGGCGCGGCAGGCACGAGTCATCCGGGCCTGGGCGTGGCTCGACCTGCTCGTCACTGCACTGCTGGCGGTGCCACCGCTGGCGATGCTGTTCGTCCAGGTTCTATACGTACTGAACGGCAGCCTCGGCGGAGCCGGGGTGCCGCCGACTTTCAGCCCGGTGCACTGGTTCTTCGTCTGCCTCGCGGGAGTCATCGGGGTTGCATGGTCGCTCGCACGCATCCTGCAGCCGCTCAGGCCGCTTGGGATCATCGACGCGTTTGCGCGCCTCGCCGTAAGTGTGCTGATCCTGTACTTCGTGCTGGTCAGAGATGCGCCGGTCGCGCTGCTGGTGTTCCTGGTTTCAGAGTTGCTCGGCGCCGTTCACCAGTTCTGGGCGCTGCGCCGGCGGGCGAGCCGCGCGGCGTGGTAGCCGATACGACCGGAGGGATCCGGACCCATGGCTGCGGGCCGCCGCAGCCGGGTGCCGGGCGTGGGTCGGGCTCCGGGGAACCGCAGCACGGGCTTATTGCGGGGAGGGTGAGCGTATGCGATTCGTGAAGCAGGTGTTCACCGGCGGACCGGTCACACTCGACTACAACGAGTTCGTGGACTGCGAACTGCGCGACTGCCTGCTCATCTATCACGGCGGCGAGTTCTCGCTGGTCAGGACCAGACTCGTCAACGTGCGCTTCGGGCTGGCTGGCGCAGCCAACAACACGCTCGGCTTCCTGAAGCTCGTCCGCGCCAATGGTCAGGAGCTTCTCGACTCGCTGCTGGACCAGGGACCGCAGCCCGAGCCCGAGCAGAGCGTGACGATCAATTGAGGGCGGCTGAGGCCTTAGACTGGCCCGCGGCAATTCAACCGAGGCGCTGGAGATGGACCCTGCGATTCGTTCGAAGCGGCATACCGCGCTCTGGGAAGCGGCTAACACGCGCGTCAGGCTGCCCGGCGCAGAGTTCGGCCCGGGTCGGCTGCCGCACTTGCTTCTGCTGGCCTCTATCGCGACGGATGCGTTCGCGCTCGACGCGACGCAGATGCGTATCGCGGAGGCGGTCGACGCGCGGCAGCCCCAGGCTCTGGAGATTCTCGCCGAGACCGTCAATGTCGACAGTGCGACCGAGAATCATGCCGGCGTGCGTCGGGTCGCCGGGATCTACGCGCGGGAGTTCGCCGCGATCGGCTTCGAGACCA
>DATIRA010000326.1:0-10015 GCA_035470225.1 Steroidobacteraceae bacterium
CGGTTGCGCGGATGGTCATGGAGAGTTCGCTGCCGGTACGGCTCAGGGTGCTGATCCCTGCTGTCGAGAACGCCATCGCGGGAAATGCCTATCGACCGGGTGACGTACTGCGGACGCGGAAGGGCCTCACGGTCGAGGTCGGCAATACGGACGCCGAGGGACGGCTCGTGCTTTGCGACGCGCTGACTGCTGCGGACGCGGAGCACCCGGAACTGCTGATCGACATGGCGACGCTGACCGGAGCGGCCAGGGTTGCGCTGGGGCCGGAGCTTCCGGCGCTGTTCGGCACCCGGCGGGAAACAGTGGATGCTTTGCTGCGCCATGGCGAAGCCCTGGCCGATCCGTTGTGGCCCATGCCGCTCTGGGAGGGGTACGCGGAGGAGATCTCCAGCAAGATCGCCGACCTCAACAACGTTTCCGGCTCGACCCACGCCGGAGCGGTCATCGCGGCGCTGTTCCTGAGGAAGTTCGTCAGTGATTCGCGCGACTGGCTGCATCTGGACGTCTTCGCCTGGAATCCGAAGGAGCGCCCCGGCAGGCCGGTTGGCGCGGATGTCCACGCCGTGCGGGCGGTCTACGCGCTGCTGGCCGGGCGGTTCGGCTGACGCCTTCCACGGGCCGGATGAGCCTCGCAAGCGAGCGCCGGGCCTGGGCGCTGCTGTATCTGTGCCTTGGCGTCGTCGAGGGAGGTACCGCCGCGGTCATCGTCCGTGCGCTTTTCGCTGACGATGTCCCGACCGTGCTGGTGGACCTGGTACTGGCGATGGTCAGCGCCGCGCCGGCGTGGGCGAATCTCGCCAGCCTGGGATATGCGCGGCTGGCCCAGGGTCGTCCGAAGGTCCGGTTTCTCAGGCCCCTGCTCGTGGCGATGAGCGTCTGCGTCGGAGCGCTCGCGCTGCTGCCCACCGAAGGCGTCGGCCTGCTGCTCTTTTTCATCCTGTATGGCACGGCCCGCCTGTTGTGGGCCGGCGTCGAGACCGTGAGATCGGTGCTTTGGAGCCGGAATTACCCACGCCGCCTGAGGGCGCGCATCACCGGGCGCATCCTCGTGTATTCGTCGCTGGCTTTCGCCGCTTCGGGGCTGGTGCTGGGATGGCTGGTCGACGAGCACGGACTGTGGTTCCGCCTTGCGATCCTGGCAGCGGCCGGCTGTGGCCTGGCCGGCAGCGCTGCGTTCTCGCGCCTGCGGGTGCGCGGCGAGAAGGCGCTTCTCGAGGCGGAACGAAGCCGCACCGCGTCCGGCGCGAGCTTCAGCCTCGCGGGAATGATGGGCCTTCTGCGGAGCGACCCGGCGTTTCGTCGCTATATGTACTCGATGTCCATTTTCGGCGCGGGCAACCTGATGCTGACGCCGCTGGTCGTCATATCGCTGGATGAAGTGCTCGCGCTGCCGACGCTGTGGCAGGTCGTCGTGACGACCGCGATGCCGGTGCTGGTCATGCCTTTCGCGGTCCCGCCCTGGGCTGCGCTGCTCGATCGGGTGCACGTCGTCGCCTATCGCTCCGTGCACGGCTGGGTGCTGGTCGCGGCGGCCGGGCTGCTCGCATGCGCGGTGCTGATGCGCGTTCCGGCACTGCTCGCCCCCGGCGCGCTGCTGATGGGAACTTCGCTTGCGGCCGGCAGCCTCGGCTGGACGCTGGGGCACAACGATTTCGCGCCGCGCGGGGAGGAGACGCGCTACATGGCGCTGCATGTGACGCTGACCGGCATCAGGGGCTTGCTTGCGCCGCCGCTCGGCGTGGCGACCTATTACCTGCTCGAATCGGTGGTCCCGGGCCATGGCAGCTTCGCGCTGCTGCTGCCCGTCGCGCTGGTCAGCTTCGGCGCCTGGGAATTCACCGCGATGCGGCGCGACTACCCTGGGCTCGATCGCCGCACGTGACCAGCGGGCGTCGACCGCTCAGAATGCAAAGCCCAACCAGGAGCCGGAACCATGAGTCGACGAAAGCCTGATCCGCGCGAGCACTCGAAGATCGTCTTCGACGGAGTGAAACAGACCCCCAGCCGCGCAATGCTCAGGGCCGTCGGGTACTCGGACCGGGATTTCCGCCGGCCTCAGGTGGGGGTCGCATCCACCTGGAGCAACCTGACCCCGTGCAACATGCACATCGACAAGCTCGCCGACGCGGCTGCCGTGGGAGCCGAAGGGGCAGGGGGGAAGAGCACCGTGTTCGGCACGATCACGGTCTCGGACGGCATCTCGATGGGCACGCCAGGCATGCGTTACTCGCTGGTATCGCGGGAAGTGATCGCGGATTCGATCGAAACGGTCGTCGGCGCTCAGGGGTTCGACGGGCTGGTCGCGATCGGCGGCTGCGACAAGAACATGCCCGGCTGCATGATGGCGATCGCCCGGCTCGATCGCCCGGCCGTGTTCGTCTATGGCGGAACCATCCGCCCGGGTGCCGGGCGAAGGGACATCGTGTCGGTCTTTGAGGCGGTTGGTGCGCATGCGCGCGGCAGCATCTCGGACCGGCAGTTGCGTGAGGTCGAGCGCACCGCGATCCCGGGACCTGGAAGCTGCGGTGGAATGTACACTGCGAACACCATGGCATCGGCCATCGAGGCGCTCGGGCTGAGCCTGGCCAACAGTTCCGCCCAGGAAGCCGTTTCCCGAACCAAGCGGCGCGACGCCGAGCAGGCCGGGAAGGCTGTCGTCAAGCTGATCCGGCAGGGCATCCGGCCCTCGGACATCCTCAGTCGCGAGGCCTTCGAGAACGCGATCACCGTGACGATCGCGCTGGCGGGCTCGACGAATGCGGTGCTGCATCTGCTGGCGATCGCCCATTCCGCCGGGGTGCCGCTGGAACTCGACGACTTCACGCGCATTGGCCGGCGCGTGCCGGTGCTGGCGGATTTGAGGCCGAGTGGGCGCTACTCGATGTCGGACCTTATACGGATCGGTGGAATCCAGCCGCTGATGAAGATGCTGCTGGACGCGGGCCTTCTGCACGGTGACTGCCTGACTGTCACGGGCCGGACCCTGGCGCAGAATCTCAGGCGCGTGCGATCGTACCCGCAGGGGCAGGACATCGTGCGTCCGCTCGAGGATCCGCTCAAGCCGGACAGCCACCTGGTGGTCATGTACGGCAACCTTGCGCCTGAGGGGGCGGTGGCGAAGATCAGCGGCAAGGAAGGCCTCCGGTTCACCGGGCGCGCCCGGGTGTTCGACGGCGAGGAAGCGACGCTGCAGGCGATCCTCGACGGCACCGTGCGGGCAGGCGACGTGGTCATCGTGCGATACGAGGGTCCCCGGGGCGGGCCTGGCATGCGAGAAATGCTGAGCCCGACGGCCGCGATCATGGGCAAGGGACTCGGCGACAAGGTGGCCATGGTCACCGACGGCCGCTTCTCCGGTGGAAGCCACGGCTTCGTCGTCGGACACGTCTCGCCCGAGGCTGCGCTCGGCGGTCCGCTGGCCCTGGTCCAGGACGGCGATTCGATCACGATCGACGCCACCCGCAGCGAGCTCACGCTGGCCGTGCCGCCGCGCGAAATCGAGCGACGACGGCGCAAATGGCAGCCACCAGCGCCGTATGCCACTCGTGGCGTGCTGGCCAAGTACGCCGAGCTCGTCAGCAGCGCATCGCTTGGGGCGGTGACGGACCGCAAGCTGGGCTCCGATGGCTGATCCGCGGCAGGAGCTGACCCGAACTCGCTCGGGGCATCAGGATCTCGTCTCGTGCTATTGAGCGGGCGCGCGGGTCCCGGTAAAGTGCAGCGGTGCCGGGCGGCGCGCTGGGGAGTGCGTCGCCGCAGGTGCGTCAGAGACAATGGCAGGCTCTGACGCCAGTCACTTACAAGAGAATCAAAGGGACGGAACGCAGATTTTCCGACTTGCGCGAGCCCAGCGACTACAGGGTTGCGACTGCCGTGCTCGTCTTGTAGTGTGTGCGCCCCCGACCGGCGCCCAGAGAGGATCGGTCGTGGTGACGTGCTCGTTTGGCCCCGGCGTGGAGGGGATGTGGCGTACTCCTATTCGATAGACGATCCGGCAAAAAACAGCAAGCGGACCCTAGCGTTCGCGCTGGTCGTGCTGATCCACGTGCTGTTCGTCTGGGTGTTGGCCTCAGGCCTGGGTTCGAAGGCGGTCGAGATCGTGTTGGGCCCGGTCGAGACCAAGATCATCGAGGAAATACCCCAGGACGACGACGAGCCCCCGCCGCCGCCGCCCGAGATCGAGGCGCCACCGCCCTACGTACCCCCGCCCGAGATTTCGATCGACCTGCCCGTCGACACTGGCCCGACGACGGCGATCACGAACGTGACCACCGAGCGTCCGACGGCTCCGCCGCCCAAGGCCGCGCCACCGCCGGCGCCGAAGCCCGTCGAGAAGAAGGTCGTGCGCGTGCCACCCTCGACCCAGGGTCGGGGCGCGCGCATCACACAGCCAGAGTACCCGCCGGCTTCGCGGCGCGCGGGCGAGGCCGGTACGGTCCAGTTGTCGGTCTTCGTCAAGCAAAACGGCCGGGCCGGCGAGGTGAAGATCGTCAAGAGCAGCGGCTTCCCGAAGCTGGACGAGGCAGCGGTACGCGAGGTGCAGCGCAACTGGCGCTTCGTACCCGGCAAGGAAGACGGCAAGCCTGTGGACATGTGGCACACGTTCGCAGTGACGTTCAGGCTCGAGGATTGATCAGACACCCGCAGCGCGGCCGTGTCATTCGGCAGAAACTGGCACCCAGAAACAGATTCGTTCGGAGGAAGAGACCCCCATGGCCACTGAAAGCGTAAGCGTCGAAAACCCCTACGGACTCCAGGCCTTGTGGGCCCAGGGGGACTTCATCGCAAAGGGCGTGCTGATCCTGCTGGCACTGATGTCCGCCTATTCCTGGTTCATCATCTTCACGAAGTGGTGGGAACAGAGGCGGCTGCTCAAGCAGGCGACCGAGGCCGACAAGAACTTCTGGGCGGCCGAGAACATCAAGACCGGTGTCAACAAGCTGACCGGCAAGGGCAACGTTTTCAAGGCGATAGCATCGGAGGCCATCGACGCCGCCGAGCACCACGACTCGAAGATGACCGGGTCGGTGCCGCTGCACGAGTGGATCGACAACGTGATCGCGCGCGGTGTCGCGCGGATAGGCAGCGCGCTCTCGACGCAATTGCCGTTCCTGGCCACCACCGGCTCGACCGCGCCGTTCATCGGCCTGTTCGGTACGGTGTGGGGCATCTACCACGCGCTGGTCGCGATCGGTGTCGCGGGCCAGGCGAGCATCGACAAGGTGGCGGGACCGGTCGGCGAGGCGCTGATCATGACCGCGATCGGCCTCGCGGTGGCCGTGCCGGCCGTGCTCGGGTACAACTACCTGCTCGGGCGCAACAAGCAGATCATGGAGCGCGTCAAGCTGTTCGCGGCCGACCTCGAGCAGGTCCTCGTCAGCGGCTCGCGGGTCGAGGGCAACGCGGCCAAGGTGATTTCCGGCGTGGCCCGCAAGTAATCCCCGACGCACTCAGCAACAGGACGGAAGCACATGGCCATCACGACCAGCGGCGCCCCGAGCGACGAAGACCGGCCGATGTCGGAGATCAACACCACGCCCCTGGTGGACGTGATGCTGGTGCTTCTGATCCTGTTCCTGATCACGATCCCGGTCATCACGCAGTCGGTGACGGTGGACCTGCCGAAGGCGGCCAACATTCCGACGCAGACCAAGCCCGAGAACATCAACATCGCTGTGGATGCGGACGGCAACATCTACTGGAATACTGCCAGGGTGCCGAACAAGGAAGCGCTGCTCGAGCGCATCAAGCAGGTCGCCGTGCTGGATCCGCAACCCGAGATCCACGTCCGCGGCGACCGTCACACCAAGTACGAGTACGTCGGCCAGGTGATCGTCATGGTGCAGCGGGGCGGTGTCCAGAAGGTCGGTTTCATCACCGAGCCGGACCGCGGGCTCGGTCGCTGACGTGCCGCCCCGGGACAAGCAGGAGTTATTCGGATGGGAATGAGCATTGGCGGCGGCGGCGACGACGAGCCGATGATGGACATCAACATGACGCCGCTGATCGACGTCATGCTTGTGCTGCTGATCATGTTCATCATCACGATCCCGGTGATGACGCACGCCGTGAAGCTCGACATGCCCAGGGCGACGAACGCCCCTTCATTGTCAGAGCCCGTGGTGATCAATCTGGAAATCGACTTCGACGGCACGGTACTCTGGAACGGGACGGCGGTGACGATAGACGCGCTGGAGGGGTACTTCAGGCGCGAGGCGGCAGAGGATCCGCAGCCGGAGCTGCACATCCGGCCGAACAAGAGGGTGGACTACGACGTCGTGGCGCGGGTCCTGGCCGCGGCTCAGCGCAACGGCATGCGCAAGATCGGCTTCGTCGGCAACGAACAATTCATGTAGGGACGGCTCGGGCGGCAGCAGCTGCTGGCGAGTCCGCCATGCACTCCAGGCTGCCGGGACAGGCGTCCCGGCGGCTTTTTGATTTGCGGGCGCCGCAACGCGCCCAGTGAGGCAGTTCAGATGAGCAAGGCGACATTGGTTCTGGGTGCGGCCCTGGCATTCTCGACGACACTCGCCCTGGTCGGCGCGACCCTCGTCCCGTCCGTGGCCGAGGCCCAGCAGAAGATCGGCCCCAAAGTGGGCGTACCGCTCAAGGCCGCGCAGGATGCGGTCAAGGCGAAGAACTGGAAGACCGCCGAGGGCAAGATCAAGGAGGCCAACGCCGTCCAGCCGAAGTCCGCGTACGAGCAGTACGCGATCAACGAGCTGCTCTGGTACGTCTATCTTCAGCAAGGGCGTAATGCGGATGCCGCCCGGGTGCTCGAGCAGCAGATCGCCTCCGGCCAGATGTCCGCCGGCGAGCGTACGCAGCGGACCAAGACCCTGTCGCAGCTTTATTTCCGCGCCGGCAATTACGCCAAGGCCACGCAGGTCGGCAACCAGTACCTGAAGTCGGTGCCGGGGGACAAGGACATCCAGCTGCTGGTCGCGCAGGCTTACTACCAGCAGAAGGACTACAAGAACGCTGCGGAAGCCGGCGAGAAGCTGGTGAACGCCTCAGGCAAGCCGGACGAGGATACGCTGCAGCTGGTGCTGAGGAGCTATTACGAACTCGGCGATGCGGATGGAACCTCGCGTACGCTCGAGCAGCTGCTCAAGCACTATCCGACGCCGGACACCTGGAGCCGGGTGCTCGACGGCTACCTTGACGAGACCAAGCACGACCATGAGCTCGTGGCGCTGTACCGGCTTTCGGAGGACGTCGGCGCGCTGACCAAGGCGAGCCAGTACGTGGACATGACCCAGGCGCTTGTGATCGGCGGGTTCGGCATCGAGGGCCAGCGGATCATGCAGAAGGGCATCGACGCGGGGCTCTTCAAGGGCGAGGAGCTGACGCGCGCGCAACGCACGCTGGAAGCCGCCAAGCGCAAGGCAGACGTGGAACGGCAGGCCATAGGCTCGGCCGGTCAGAAGCTCGCAGCGGCAACGACTGGCGAGCAGATGTACGAGATCGGGAAGCTGTATTTCAGCGCCGGCGACTATGCGAAGGCCGCCGATGCGTTCGGCAAGGCCATTGCGAAGGGCGGCCTTGGCGACCGCGACGACGCGAACATGGAACTCGGCGTCGCGCTGGTGCGGGCCGGCAAGAAGGCCGAGGCGGTCAAGGCCTTCGATGCGATACAGGATCCGAAGTTTGCCGAAGTGGCGCAGCTGTGGAAGCTCAGGGCGCGCTGACCGACCCAGGATCCTCGCTGCACACGTGACACAGTAAAAAGGGCTCCCGGCCACGTCCGGGAGCCCTTTCCTGTTTCGACCGTCGCGGCGGGGAAACGGTTCAGCCAGCCGCGGCTGCGGTCGGTGCCGGCGGCGCCGCCTTGGTCTCGACGTGCAGCTTCCACAGCTGCGCGATCTCGGCCAGTGCCGGGTTCTTTACCGCGTTGAACGCCTCGATCGCAGCCGGATAGTCCCCGCTGCGCGCGAGCGCGATGCCGAGCAGCGCATTCGCATCATCGACGTCGCTGACGCCGCCTTTTGCCAGCCCCTTGCGGAAGGCGTCGATGGCCTTCGGGTAGTCGCCGACGCTGAAGTACAGCTTTCCGGTCGCCACCATCTCGTTACCCGTCTTTGCCGCGGCGAGCGCCTGTGCAGCGCCGGGGACTTCCTTGGCATCCGCGGCCGCGCCCGAGCTGGCACGCTCGAGTGTCGTCTGCGCGCGCGTCCTGGCGTCACCCTGTATCAGGTTCGCCGACAGCCCCTGCTCGAGAATCCGCTTGGCCTCGGTGGGATAGCCGCCGGTCATCAGCACGCCGGCCATCTCGGTGAATTCCTCGGGTTTGTCCAGCGTGTTCGTGTCGGCCATCAGCCGGTATAACGCCCTGAGCTCACGGTCGCCCTTGGTGCGGAACAGCTCTGTATTGAGCAGGTCTTCCCAGTATTTCGGCTGCGGGTAGTAGCGCACCAGCTCCTGCAGCGCAGCCACCGTGCCGGCCTTGTCGTCGGCTTCGTAGCTCGACTTCAACGCCAGCATCAGCAGTTGCTCCCTTGGAGCCTGGCCGGGCGGCGTGTGGCGCTGGATCGCGGACTTCGTGCCCGCATAGTCCTGCTTGAGGTAGTAGCTCTGCACGACCAGCGTGACCATGTCCTGCTCGCCCGGCGCACCCGCGAGGTACTTCTCGCCGAATTCGATGGCCTTGTCGTAGTTCTCTATCTGGTAATTGATCTGCGCCAGCGCCTTGACTCGCTGCGGCAGGTCCTCCTCGCTCAGGTAGCCGGAATTGACCGCGTTCTCGAGAGCCGCCGCCGATTCGGCGTACTGCTGCTTCTGCAGGTACACGTACCAGCCGAGCTCGTCCACCATGAACGCCTCGTACGGTGTCTTTGGTTCGACCGCACGGGCCTCTGCGATGTGGGTCAGCGCTTCGTCCCAGTTCTGGGTGCCCATCGCCTCCTGAGCAGCCTTCAGCGGGGCCTGGACCTTCTTGCTGAGCTTCTCGCCTTTGGCGGCATGCGCCGTTTCCGGTGCCATGCCCAGGCCTGTCAAGGCGAGCATGCCCGCGCCCAGCAGCACGGACAGGATCAGTTCCGTCTTCTTCATCGTCTTCCTCGCTATTCGCGGGTGTGCCCTCAAACGGCCGCTATTGTACCGCCCGCAGCCAGCATCGGCCGAACCCGCGGCGATTCGCGCGGCGGGAAACAGGGCCGGCGGCCCTGCCGCGGCTGCGTCGCCGACCCTTGGACACGGGCGGGGCGATCGCTATTCTGGTTTGCCTGAGTCCCTGCCTGGGGAGTGCCATGCGGCCGCAAGTCGACATCGTTGAGGTCGGACCCAGGGACGGTCTGCAGATGGAGCCCGAGGTCCTGCCGACCGCCGTCAAGGTCGAATTCATCGGACGCGCCGTGGCGGCAGGCGTGCGCAGGATCGAGGTCGCGAGTTTCGTGAGCCCGACACGCGTGCCACAGATGGCGGACGCCGAGGAGGTGCTCGCGGCTCTGCCGCGGCGCGAGGGCGTCCGCTATATCGGACTGGTCCTGAACCGTAGGGGATTCGAGCGAGCCGCCGGCGCCGGCTGCGACGAGGTCGGGATGGCCGTCGCGGCCAGCGACAGCTTCAATCGCCGCAACCAGGGCGCTGGCACCGATGAGTCGATCGCGACCTGGCAGCGAATCGCGGCTGAGGCTGGCCGGCGCGGAATCCTAAGCCAGGTGACGATCTCGACTGCATTCGGCTGCCCATTCGAGGGAGAAGTGCCGGCGTCGCGGGTCGCGGAGCTCGCGCGGCGCGTGGCGAGCGCTTCGCCGTTCGAGATTACGCTGGCCGACACGATCGGCGTCGCTGCCCCGGCGCAGGTCACCGAACTGATCGCGAGAGTCAGGGAGGTGATCCCCGGGGACACGGCGCTGCGCTGTCATTTCCACAACACGCGCAACACCGGGCTCGCCAACGCCTTCGCCGCCGTGCAGGCGGGCGTCCGGACACTCGATGCCAGCCTGGGTGGTATCGGCGGCTGCCCGTTCGCACCTGGCGCCACCGGCAACATTCCCACAGAGGATCTGCTTTA
>DATIRA010000327.1:0-7303 GCA_035470225.1 Steroidobacteraceae bacterium
GCGAAGAAACGGTCGGAATTCCGGCCGCAGGTGATCGAGCACAAGAGGTTCCGCACGGTCCAGGTCGGCCCGAACGCGACCTGGTGCTTCGAGGATCGCATGACGGTCCAGTACCAGGTCCAGGAGATGCTGCGGATCGAGCGCATCTTCGAGGCGGACGGCATCTCCGACGAGCTCGCGGCCTACAACCCGCTGATCCCGGACGGTTCGAACTGGAAGGTCACGCTGCTGATCGAGTACCCGGACCCGGTGGAGCGCAAGCGCGAACTCGCGATGCTCAAGGGGATCGAGGACCGCTGCTGGGTGCAGGTCGACGGACACGACCGCGTATTCGCGATCGCCGACGAGGACCTCGACCGCGAGAACGAGGAGAAGACCTCCTCGGTGCACTTCCTGCGCTTCGAACTGGCTCCGGCCATGGTCGAGGCCGCCCGCGGCGGTGCGCCGATCTCGATCGGCATGGATCACGACCATTACCGGCACGCGGTATCGCCGCTGCCGGCGGCGGTCCGCGACGCGCTGGCGGCCGACCTCGCCTGAGCGCGCCAGCGGCCGGCGGCAACGGAGCGCGGGTCGCGCAGCGGGCCCCGTACCCAACCGCTGCTGGCGGCGTGCGAGGCAGGGATGCCGAGCCGCAGCCTCCAGGGATGGATTCACGGCGGCGCCGGCAGCGGTTGGGTACGGGCCCGGTCGCGATAACGAAGCGCGCGTACTGCGTCCACATTCCATCGCCGCGTGTCATGCCGGGATGCCGCTGCTAGAATCCGCGCGCTTCTCCTGACGCGAGCCCGCGGAACGATAGCCGATGACACAGTCCTACACCGCTCAAGACATCGAGGTCCTGAGCGGACTCGAGCCCGTCCGGCGCCGGCCGGGCATGTACACTGATACCAGTCGCCCCAATCACCTCGCCCACGAGGTGATCGACAACAGCGTCGACGAGGCGCTGGCCGGTCACTGCGACAAGATAGAGGTGACGGTCTACAAGGACGGTTCGCTCGAAGTCGTCGACAACGGGCGAGGCATGCCCGTGGACGTGCACCCGAAGGAGAAGGTCAGCGGAGTCGAGCTGATCCTGACGCGCCTGCACGCGGGCGGGAAGTTCTCCGACCGCAGCTACAAGTTCGCGGGCGGTCTGCACGGCGTGGGCGTCTCGGTCGTCAATGCGCTCTCGAAGCACCTCGAATGCTGGGTCAAGCGCGGCGGCAAGGAATACAACATCGCCTTCAAGAACGGGAAGGTGCACTCGAGGCTCGAGGTGGTCGGTGACGTCGGGCGCAACAACACGGGCACCCGGCTGCGTTTCTGGCCCGATCCTGCCTACTTCGACAGCGCCGAGCTGTCGATCCCCAGGCTCAAGCACGTGCTCCGGGCCAAGGCCGTGCTCTGCCCGGGCCTCACGGTGCGACTCGCCGTCGAGAAGACTGGCGAGAAGGACGAGTGGCTCTACACCGGCGGTCTGGCGGAGTACCTGCGCGAGTCGCTGCAGTCCGCCGAGTACCTGCCGGACGATCCGTTCACCGGCAGCGTCGAGGGTGAGCAGGAGGGTGTGGACTGGGCCGTCGTGTGGCGGCTGGACGGCGCGAGCCGCGTCGAGGAGAGCTACGTCAACCTGATCCCGACCCTGCAGGGCGGCACCCACGTCAACGGCTTCCGGCTCGGCCTCACCGAGGCAGTCCGTGAATTCTGCGAGTTCAGGAGCCTGCTGCCGAGGGGGCTCAAGCTTTCGCCCGAGGACGTCTGGAACGACACGAGCTACGTTCTCTCGACCAAGATGCGCGATCCGCAGTTCGCGGGCCAGACCAAGGAGCGGCTCACCTCGCGTGAGCCCGCGGCTTTCGTTTCCGGAATCGTCAAGGACCAGTTCGCGCTTTGGCTCAACCAGCATCCAGACGCCGGCGAGCGCATCGCGCAACTGGCGATAGGCAATGCGCAGGCGCGGGTCCGGTCCAGCCAGAAGGTCGCGCGCAAGCGCGTCGTCACGGGTCCGGCCCTGCCCGGGAAGCTGGCCGACTGCACGCTGCAGGATCCGAAGCGAACCGAGTTGTTCCTGGTCGAGGGCGACTCGGCTGGCGGATCGGCCAAGCAGGCCCGGGACAGGGAGTTCCAGGCCGTGATGCCGCTGCGCGGCAAGATCCTCAACACCTGGGAAGTGGACCCGGGAGCGCTGCTGGGATCCCAGGAGGTGAACGACATCACCGTCGCGATCGGTGTCGAGCCCGGCTCCGAGCGGCTCGATTCGCTGCGCTACCACCGGATCTGCATCCTCGCCGACGCCGACTCGGACGGGCAGCACATCGCGACGCTGCTCTGCGCGCTGTTCCTGCGTCACTTCCGTCCACTGGTTCTGGCGGGTCACGTCCATGTAGCGATGCCGCCGCTGTACCGGATCGACTACGGCAAGCAGGTCGAGTACGCGCTCGACGAGGCCGAGCGCAACGGCGTCCTCGACCGCATACGCACCGAGAATCCGAGGGCCCGGCCGGTGGTCACCCGCTTCAAGGGTCTCGGCGAGATGAGCCCTCTGCAGCTGCGCGAGACCACCATGGCGCCGGAGACGCGGCGCCTCGTGCAGTTGACGATCGAGGCGAAGGATCACGCCGACCAGACGATGGACATGATGCTTGCGAAGAAGCGTGCGGCCGACCGCCGCGAGTGGCTGGAGACGAAGGGCAATCTGGCAGCCGAACGGCCCTGAGCCGGAAAACGGGAGCGCAGCATGAGCGACCAGAGCGAGCTGAACTTCGAGGGCGTGGAGCGGATGCCGCTGCGCAGCTTCACCGAGAAAGCCTACCTCGAGTACTCGATGTACGTGATCCTCGACCGTGCACTGCCGCACGTCGGCGACGGCTTGAAGCCGGTGCAGCGGCGGATCATCTACGCGATGAGCGAACTCGGCCTGGGCGCGGCATCCAAGCACAAGAAGTCCGCGCGGACGGTTGGTGACGTGATCGGCAAGTTCCACCCGCACGGGGACTCCGCCTGCTATGAGGCGCTGGTGCTGATGGCCCAGCCTTTCGCGTACCGCTACCCGATCGTGGATGGGCAGGGCAATTTCGGCTCCCCCGACGATCCGAAGTCCTTCGCCGCGATGCGCTACACAGAGTCGAAGCTCACGCGTTACGCCGAAGTGCTGCTGGCCGAGCTCGGCGCGGGCACCGTGGACTGGGCGCCGAACTTCGACGGCACGATGGACGAGCCGCTGCTGTTGCCGGCGCGACTGCCCAACCTGCTGTTGAACGGCACTTCCGGAATAGCGGTCGGCATGGCGACCGACGTACCGCCCCACAACCTGCGCGAGGTGGCCGCGGCCTGCGTTCGTCTGCTCGAGGACCCGAAGGCCTCCGTCGAGGCGCTCTGTGAGCACGTGCTCGGCCCGGATTTCCCGACCGGTGCGGAGATCGTCACGCCGCGCGAGGAGTTGCTGCGGATCTACGAGACCGGAAATGGCACGTTCCGGGCACGGGCGCGCTACGAGGTCGAGGACGGCGAGGTCGTCGTCACCGAGCTTCCCTACCAGGTCTCCGGATCGAAGGTGCTCGAGCAGATCGCGACGCAGATGCGCGCGAAGAAGCTGCCGATGGTCGAGGACCTGCGCGACGAATCGGACCACGAGCATCCGACCCGGCTCGTCATCACGCCGCGTTCGAATCGCGTCGACCTCGACCAGCTGACGGCGCACCTGTTCGCGACGACCGATCTCGAGCGCAGCTACCGGGTGAACCTGAACGTGATCGCCCGGGACGGCCGTCCCCGCGTGATGGGTTTGAAGCAGCTGCTCGATGAGTGGCTCGGCTTCCGCATCGACACCGTCACGCGGCGGCTCAACCACCGGCTCGACAAGGTGAACGCGCGCCTGCACGTCCTCGACGGTCTGCTGGTCGCGTTCCTGAACCTCGA
Source organism: Steroidobacteraceae bacterium (assembly GCA_035470225.1). Classification (GTDB taxonomy): domain Bacteria; phylum Pseudomonadota; class Gammaproteobacteria; order Steroidobacterales; family Steroidobacteraceae; genus DATIRA01. The sequence goes on from DATIRA010000327.1 coordinate 3,901, forward strand.
CGAGGTCATCCGGATCGTGCGCAGCGAGGACGAGCCCAAGCCCGTGCTGATGAAGCGCTTCGACCTGAGCGACCAGCAGGCCGAGGCGATCCTCGAGACCAAGCTGCGCCACCTCGCGAGGCTCGAGGAGATGAAGATCCGCGGCGAGCAGCAGCAGCTCTCCGGGGAGCGCGATGAGCTCGATCGGACGCTGAAGAGCAGGACGCGTCTTCGCCGGCTCGTGCGCGAGGAGATCATCGCCGATGCCGGGAAGTACGGTGACGAGCGGCGCAGCCGGCTCGTGCAGCGGGCGGCGGCGCAGGCCATCGCGGAGACCGAGCTGGTCGCGAGCGAGCCGGTCACCGTCGTGCTCTCGCGCAGTGGCTGGGTGCGCTCGGCCAAGGGTCACGAGCTGGATCCGGCATCGCTGTCCTACAAGACGGGTGACGCGTTCCGCGCGGCTGCGCGCGGACGCAGCACGCAGCTCGCCGTGTTCCTGGACAGCACCGGTCGCGCGTATAGCCTGCCGGCGCATTCGCTACCCTCGGCACGCGGACAGGGGGAACCGCTGTCCGGGCGGCTCGATCCGCCGGACGGTGCGAGCTTCGTGGGCGTGGCGCTCGGCGAGCCGGAGGAACGGGTGTTGCTCGCGAGCAGCTTCGGCTACGGTTTCGTCACACGGCTCGGCGAATTGCATGGCAGGAACCGTGCCGGAAAGGCCATTCTAAAGGTGCCGCCCGGATCCGGAGTCCTGCCGCCCGCGAAGGTTCCCTCCGCGGAGCAGGCAATGGTCGCCGCGGTCAATTCCGACGGCCGCCTGCTCAGCTTTGCCCTCGCCGATCTCCCCGAGCTGCCTCGCGGCAAGGGCAACAAGATATTCGGAATCCCCTCGAAGAAAGCGGCGGCCGGGCAGGAGAACCTGGTCGCGGTCGCCGCGATCGAGCCGGGCCAGACGCTTCGGGTACTCTCGGGCGGCCGCTACATGAACATCGGCTGGAAGGATCTCGGCGAGTACCGCGGCGAACGCGGACAGCGCGGTACGCTGCTGCCGCGCGGCTGGCGCAAGGTGGACGGGCTCGAGGTCCTCTAGCGCTGGTCGGCGGCGAGTACGACGTCCTCGGGCTGGTTGACGAAGTAGCCCTGTACGAACTCGATGCCGAGCTGCCACAGCACGGCCATCGTGTTGGCATCCTCGACCCGCTCCGCGATCGTGGCAGCCCCTCGCTCGCGAGCATCCTCGACCAGTGACTTGACCTGGTCCTGCGAGTCGTGGTCGCCGGCGAGTCCCTGCATCAGCGCACCGTCGATCTTCACGTAATCAGGCTCGAGCCGTGCCAGTACACGTGCCGCGTCGCCGCTGGAGCCGTAGTTCTCGACGGCGAGTCGCAGACCGAGCCGCTTCAGTGCCTGCCGCAATGCGGCCGCGTCCTCCAGATTCCCGGCCGCCACGGCCTCGTCCAGCTCGATCACGACGCGCTCGGCCTCGATGCCCGACGCGCGGACCTGTTGCTCGAGCCAGGCGCCGAGGCTGCGGTCCAGGATCGAGTCGCGGGACAGCTTCACGAAGACCTGGTCGGGTCGCTTCGCGGCGCAATACGACATCGCCGCGCCGATCACCCAGCGATCGATGTTCTTGATCAGGTCGGTACGCTCCGCCGCTGCGATGAACTCGGACGGCAGTATCTCCTGGCCCTGCTCGTCCAGCATCCGCACCAGAAGGTCCACCATCTTCCGATCCTCGCCGACCAGGCTCGCGATCGGCTGCTGCACGAGCCGAAGCCGGTTCGCCATCAGCGCGGACTTGATGCGTGCGGCCCAGGCGCGGTCCGCGTCCTCGAGCTGCGGCGTCGATTCCCCGGCCTTGCGGCTGTGCACACGGTTTCCGCCCGCCGTACCGGCCTTACGAGCCGCTTCGAGCGCCGCGCCGAGCAGCCGGTCGAGGTCCCCGTCCTTCACTTCACAGGTGGTCGTCCCGGCGCTGGCGGTCAGCTTGCCGGTGCGGCCTCCGGCCGTGAACTCGTGCTCGGCGATTCTCTGCAGCAGGTGCCCCAGCCAGGCCTCGACGTCCCGCTCGGTGCCCCTCTCGAGCAGGATCGCGATGCCGTGGCTGGTCATCCGGGCGGCCAGGTCACCGGCCTGCAGCTGGCCGCGAACCAGTCCACCCAGCGCGTCGAGCAGATCCGGAAGCGCGAACGGCCCGAACTCCGTGGACAGCCGTTCCGGCTGATCCGCCTCGATGTACAGGATGCTCCTCAGGCCGCCCTTGAGGGGTTGCTGGATCCTGGCCGAGGCCATTTCGCGCCACACCGAGCGCTTCAGCAGGCCGGTGATCTCGTCGAACCGCAGCGCTTCCTCGAGCTGGCGCGACAGCGACTCGAGGTCGCGCTGCTGCGTCAGGATGCGCAGACGAACGGCCGGCTCGCCCTCGTAATCGAGCCGCTGCAACTCTATGTCCAGCGGCAGCTGCTGGCCGTCGGGCAGCAGCGCCACTGCGCCGAGAGAGTGGCCTGCCCACTTTCCCTGCGCTGCCGCGACCAGCGCGCCCTTCAACGCGGCGTGACTGCGGATCTCGAAGAAGTCCATCAGCGGCTGGCCCAGTACGGCCGCGCTGTCCTGCTGCCCGAACAGCTCCACCCAGGCCGGGTTCGCGTCGACGACGATGCCTTCCTGGACCTGCGCAATCGCGTCGGCGGAGCCGGTCATAAAGGCCCGCATCGCCTCGCGGTAGTGTCGAGCGGAAGCCAGCGTGCCGGCGAGGCTCTGCTCGAGACGGGCGAGATTCAACTCGCGCGTGGCTACGGCCTGCAGGCGCGCGGCAGAGGTGAGCGTCACGACATCCTGTGCACCGGCCTCCGCGGCCGCGAGCAGCTCCGGTTCCGTGAGCGTGTCGCGGACCAGGATCGCCGGAATCGCGGATGCGAACCGGTTGCGGATCTCCAGCGCCGCCGCAACGTCCTCCTGTTGCGCGACGCACAGGAACATCAGTCTCGGAGGCGTATTGACCAGGGCCTCGCCGAGGCTCTTCAGGTCGCGGACCCAGTGGCAATGCACGGCGTGGCCGGCATTGCGCAGCGTGCCGTTGATCAGCTCGACCGGGTCCTGCTGCCGGGACAGGACGATGACAGGGATCGCGTTCGCGTCGGCCAAATGATACCCCCGAGGCGACACCGGCCCGGCCGTGTCGCAACCGCAACAACGTCGCGATCATAGCACCGGGCCTTCACCCGCTATCGTGACGCAGGTTGCAGCATCTGCTTCGCACCGGCGCCCGGCACTTCCCGGACCAGTCGCGGCACGAGGTAGCCTGGCAGCCGGTCGGCCAGTTCGCGGAGCAGGGTCCGGGCCTCGCTCTGCGGCACGACGAAGTGATGCGCGCCGGCGACCGGATCCATCAGGTGCAGGTAGTAAGGCAGCACTCCCGCCT
>DATIRA010000328.1:0-3052 GCA_035470225.1 Steroidobacteraceae bacterium
AGCGGTGCGGCGATCAGCATGGATGCGTCGGGTTCGTGCAGCTGAAAACGTGAGAGTCACTTGAGCGCCTCGACCGAGCGGTCCCGGGCCGTGTATCGCGCCGCCAAGATGACACCCGCGGGCGCGTAGCCGCAAGGCGGAGGATTGGTCCGGATGCACCCGACCGTGCCGCCGGGGTCACGAGACGTCAGTTGGCCCGGCCGCCGGCCTGGCGAGCCCGCCTGACCCGGCGCGTTCCGGACTTTCCGCTTGCGGCGGGCGCTCCGCGACGACCGGACGATTGCGATCGCAGCACCTGGCTGGAAACCAACAATGACTGCAGTCGCGCGGGTATGTCGTTCAGCGCGCCCGGTACCGCATCGAGCTCCAGCGGTCGCGACAGCAGGAATCCCTGCAGGTAGGTGGAGTGCTCGAGCTGCAGCAGCATTGCGAGCTGCTCCTCGCGCTCGACTCCTTCTGCAGTCATCTGCAGCCCGAGGTTTCCGCACAGGCCCGCAATCGCCTGCGCGATCATCCGCGATCTCGGCTTCGAGTCGACACCGGCGATCAGACTCTGGTCGAGTTTGACCCGCGTCAGCGGCAGCTGCTCCAGCGACGCAATCGACGAATATCCCGTACCGAAATCGTCCAGCGCGACTCCCACGCCCGATTCACGCAACCGTCCGATAGCCGTCAGTGTCGAGCGTCCCGTCTGCAGGATATTCTCGGTCAGCTCGAGCTCGATGCAGCTGGCCGGCAGGCGGTGGATGTCGAGCAGTTCCTGCACCCGGTCGCAAAACCCCTGGTCGAGAATCTGGCGTGCCGAGACGTTGATCGCAACGCGTGCCTGGGGCCAATCGCCATGATGCCAGTTCGCAGCCGCCTCGATAGCGGACCGCAACACCCAGTCGCTGATCTCCATGATCAGGCCGGACTCCTCGGCGACCGACAGGAACTCTGCCGGCGAGGCGATGCGTCCGTCGGGCAGGCGCCAGCGCAGCAGCGCCTCGACCAGGCCGACCTCCAGTGTCCCGGCGTGAACCTCCGGCTGGAATACCAGCGCAAGCTCGCCTCGTTCGATCGCCCGGCGCAGTCCCTGCTCCGTCGTGAAACGTGCAGTGGCGTCCTCGAGCAGTTCGGGCGTGAATACGTTCAGCTGGCTGCGCCCCATGGCCTTGGCACGGAACAACGCCGCATCGGCAGCGCGGAGCAGCGCTTCAGCCGACTGCGCGTGCTCGGGATAGTGACTCTGTCCGATGCTGATGCTGGTCAGTATCTCGTGGCCATCGACGATGAGTGGCGCCTGGAACGCCCGCACCAGCGACTGGCCCGCCTGCTCGATCTGTTCCGCGCTGGTCGCGCAATCGACGACCATCGTGAACTCGTCGCCTCCGAGTCGCGCCGCGAACCCGTAGGGTTCGGCAACCTGCGCGAGACGCTGCGCGAAACTCTTCAGCACCAGGTCGCCGTAGGCATGACCGATGCTGTCGTTGAGGTTCTTGAAATTGTCCAGGTCGAGGAAGTACACGCCGACCTGAGCATTCTTCGATTGCGCGGCCTGCAGCGCCGTGGTGAGCTGCGCGAACAGCTGCCGGCGGTTCGGCAGCTCGGTCAGCGGGTCGTGCTCGGCCAGGTGCGCCAGTTGCCGGGTGCGCTGCGCGACCTCGGTTTCGAGCTGGGCCTGGTATTCTGCGGCCGCGCGGCCGGCCACCGCGAGCTGCTCCGCCATCCGGTTGAACGAGTCTGCAAGCGAGTCGAGCTCCCGGATACCACCGCGGGGCACGCGCACGTTCGTGTCGCCGGCGGCGATCCGCCGCGACGCCTGCATCAGTCGGCTGACGGGACCGACGACCCGGGCAATGACCGCTGCCGAGACGAGTAGCAGCAACAGCAGGATGCCGCCGCTGATCACTGCCAGCGTCAGGCGGCGGCCGGTCAGCTTCGGTACCGCGCCTGCGTGTGCAGTGACCCGGGTCGGGACTGCCGCCTGCTCGGGTGGCGCGGGAACCGGTCCTTGCCCGGCGACGGGCTGTTCGATATTCGTGTCCGGCAGTTCGCGGCGGGGCGTCTCCAGCAACGAGACCAGCGCTTCGTTCGAGGCGACGAAGCGCTCGGTCGCGAGAGCTTGCGACCGGTCGGCCGCCACCAGCGCCCGTCGCAACTCGATGAAGCCGTGGACCCGACTGCGTGCCTGCTGCAGCCAGTCCTCGCCCTGGGAGAAACCCAGGCTGCGCTGAAAGCGCTCGAGCGCCTCGAGCATCGCGGCCTCGTGCGTCTCTACAGCCGCGAGTTGCTGCGAATCGTGCCGCCCGGGCAATGCGAATCCGGGGATGTCGCGGCGGATCTCGTCGAGCCGATGGCTGAGCTCTATCAGTGATCGGCGCGCGACGACCCGGCCCAGGATCCTCCAGGACTGATCCAGCGCAGCCTTGAACTGTGCGTCAGTGGCCTCGAATGCGTCCTGGTACTGCTGGAAGAGTGCCCGGCGACGATCGGCGACCTGGACCAGTTCCGTGGCCTGGGCCCTTTGGCGTTCGATACCGGTCAGGACCAGGTCGGTTCGTTCCGCATCCGGCTCGTTGTGGGAAGAATCGAGGTAAGACACGGCGGCTGACGCCAGCTGCCGGGTCGAATCCACGATCTCATCGCCGTGCATCGGGTCGGTCGCGGCGGCGCGGTCCAGCACCGCATGCTGGAAACGCCCGATGGCCGAGCGTAGTTCCACGGAACCGATCCTCTGGTGCAGCGCGGCGACCTCGGGGGCGGGGAGGGCCGGCCCTTCAGGCCGAGAGTCGGAGCTGACGATGATCAGCGTGCCGTGCTCGACCATGTAGATGGCGGCCAGCGCGAACACCGCCACCGCCGCAAAGGCCAACGCGAGATGCGCGACGATTCCGGCGCGTCGCCGCGAGAAGCCAGGACCGCGGCCGGCCGCGCCCGCTCCGGCAGCGGGGTTCATGGCTCGCTCGACGGCTCGGGGAGCACGATTCACTTGAGTGCCTCTCGGGCAACCTCGTCGTTGCGGCAAGGACGGTCACGATGCCGCGTGGCGGCATCGCGCGCCCATAGGATC
>DATIRA010000329.1:0-2072 GCA_035470225.1 Steroidobacteraceae bacterium
GCACCCCTTCGGTGGGCCCCGCAGGGCCACTCTCCAGAGCCCACCAGACGTCGCCGTTCGTTTGCCTGAGCGTTTCCGGGCGGGTTGCGCCTTCGGCGGACCGTCGGTCGGTCTCTCTCCGGACAGGTCTTGCGATGGGTCTGCCGATGTTACCTCAGGCCACCGGCCCGGGCCAGCGCCGCGCCCGGGCGACTTGTCATTCCGCCCCGCTCCACCCAACATCGGCGGCTCGCGGGAATGCAGTGGAGTTCATCCGATGAGTCGTGGGATGCACATCGTGGCAACCGCAGCGTTGCTGCTGGCCGTTCCGTCGCCTGGATCAGCGGAGGAGGCGCCGCAGGCCGCGCTGCACCGCCTGTTCGAGTCGGAGTGGGAACGCGGGCTGCGCGAGAACCCGGTATCCGCCAGCTACCTCGGCGAACGGCGCTACGACGCATTCTGGCCCGACCGTTCGTTGGCGACGATCGAGCGTAGCCACCAGGCCGATCGCGCGGTGCTCGCCGCGCTCGAGCAGATCGATCCCGGCTCGCTGCCGGCCGGGGATCAGCTGAACCGAGAGCTCTTCCGCCGACAGTACCAGGACGAGGTGGATCGCTATCGCTTCGGGCTGCACCTGCTGCCGATCACCCAGCGGCGCGGCGTGCAGACGGCTGACCAGCTCGCGGAAGCACTGCCGTTCGAAACCGTGCAGGACTACGAGAACTGGCTGGCCCGGCTGCGCGGCCTGGGCACGCTGGTCGACCAGAACATCGAGTTGCTGCGAGTGGGGATGGAGCGTGGACTCGTCCAGCCGCGGGTCATCATGGAACGGGTACCTGCCCAGGTCGCGAAGCAGCAGGTCGCGGACCCGACCATGAGCCCGTTCTACGCCCCGTTCCAGCACATGCCGGACTCCATTCCGGCCGGCGAGCAGCAGCGCCTCAGCGAGGCCGCGAAGAACGTCGTCGAGACCATGGTGGTTCCGGCCTACGGTCGTCTGCAATCCTACCTCGAGGAACACTACCTGCCCGCCTGCCGCGACACGGTCGGGATCTGGGATGCACCGGGCGGCGAACAGTGGTACCAGAACCGCGTCGAGTGGTTCACGACGACCCGGCTCACCGCCGACGAAGTCCACGAGATCGGTTTGCGCGAGGTCGAGCGCATTCGCGGCGAGATGATGCGGGTGATCGAGCAGGTCGGGTTCCAGGGCGACTTCCAAAGCTTTCTCGAGTTTCTGCGCACCGATCCCCGGTTCAGGTACCGGGATCCACAGGCACTGCTAGATGCCTACCTCGCAATGTCCAAGCGCGTCGATCCGCTGCTGCCGCGGTTCTTCGGGCGGCTGCCACGCATGCCATACGGCGTACGACCGATCCCGGAGCAGATCGCCCCGGACACGACGACTGCCTATTACCAGGGACCGTCGATGGACGGGCGACGGGCGGGTTACTACTACGTGAACCTGTACCGGCCCGAGCAGCGGCCCACCTATGAAATCCCGGTCCTGACGATCCACGAGGCCGTGCCGGGCCACCATTTGCAGATTGCGCTGGCCCAGGAGCTCGGCGAGCTGCCCAAGTTCCGGCGCGACTTCGAGGCGACTGCGTTCGTAGAGGGCTGGGCGCTGTACAGCGAGAGCCTGGGTGAGGAAATGGGCTTGTACGAGGACCCCTACGACAAGTTCGGCCAGCTGACCTATGAGATGTGGCGGGCCGTCCGTCTGGTCGTGGACACGGGGATGCACCACAAGCGATGGACGCGCCAGCAGGCGATCGACTTCTTCAAGGCGAACGCGGCCAAGACGGAGCTGGACATCGTCAACGAGATCGACCGGTACATCTCGTGGCCCGGCCAGGCGCTCGCCTACAAGATCGGCGAGCTGCGCATCAAGGAACTGCGCAGGTACGCGAACGAACAACTGGGGCCGAGCTTCGACCTGCGCGCGTTCCACGACATCGTGCTCGGCAGCGGCGCGGTACCGCTCGACGTGCTCGAGGCCACGGTGCGGGACTGGGTGGCCGCGCAGGCGGCTTCGACGCGCACCGGTGCAGCGGTGGGCGGAGCAGGCAGCCCGTGAGCCCGATCGAGCG
>DATIRA010000330.1:0-10710 GCA_035470225.1 Steroidobacteraceae bacterium
CCGGCGCTCGCGAGTTCGTCGGCGATCAGCTGCGTGTCGGCGAGGTCTTCGCGCATGCGGACCTCCAGCGCCGAACGGCTCAGCACCAACGCGTCGTTCAGGCTCTGGCGGATCTCGACGTTGAACCAGCTGTCGATGCCGCGGTTCAGGAACTGAACCGCGAAGAAGTACACGAGCAGGATCGGCAGCGTCGCCAGCACGCCAAAGGTCCAGACCATCCGGGCCTTCAGGCGCGAGCCGATCACGTGCTGCCGCCAGTCGCGAATCAGCTGGCCGAGCTTGGTCGCGAGCAGCCCGACCAGCACGACGAGCCCCGCGATGTTGATCATCAGGATCCACGGGTGCAGCCGGCTGAACTGCTCCGAGTTCTGCGCGGTCTGAACCATGAACAGGATCGCCGCGAGCCACAGCAGGCCGCCGATGCCCACGACCGCAGCGGAGGCGGCTCGCTTCAGGGCCGTACGTTCCATGCGTACCACTCGCTTTCGCCGCTCCACTCGTCGGTCCAGAAGAGCAGCCATTTCAGTGCGTCGGGGACCGTCGAGAGGTCCACGATCGCCCGGACGCGGACCTCGTAGCTCATACCCGGATCGAGCAGCGCCGCGTCGATGACGGGCAGACCGCGCAGCTCTGCGACACGGTCGAGCGCGGCGTCGAGCGAGCTGTAGTCCTGCTGCACGCCGGTGTTCAGGTTGCGCAGCAGGTAGCGCTGGCTGAGCGCGTGGTAGGTGATCTCGTAGCTCTGGGTCAGTCCCGCGACACCGGCGTCGAACCAGTAGCGGCGGTCACGCGAGATTTCGACCTCGTAGTCGAGGCGCAGCGTCAGCCCTGCCTCGATCGCGGCCCGGGCATCCTTCGGCAGGTGGAGGTCGAGGCGGGCGTCCAGCTCGTAGACGTCCTGGTCCAGGCTGAACGCGGCCTCGAGCACTTCGACACGTGATTTCGACCAGGCCGTCGGCGCCATGACCGTTGCGAGAAAGCACAGCAGCCAGCAAGCGGCAAGTCTCGGCAAACGCCGCTCGCTGCTTCGGATCGCTCGGACACTGTGGCTCATTTCCAACGGTCAAGCACGCTTCCTCAGGCAAGCATAATAGAAGCCGTCCGTTCCGGCCTCCCCCGGCAGCAACTGGTAGCCCGGTCCCGTGCCAGATGGGCGCCCGGGCCAGGCGCCGGTGAGCCCGCCGGTCAGGTCGTCCGCATCGGAACGCTCCGCCAGGAACCGGCCGACCACGTCCTCGTTTTCGGCCGCCAGCACCGAGCAACTTGCGTACAGCAGCAGTCCTTCCGGCCTGAGCAGCTCCCAGGCAGTCCGGAGCATCGCGGCCTGCCGCTGCGCCAACCCTGGGATATCCGACGCTCGGCGCAGTAACTTGATGTCCGGGTGCCGCCGGATGACCCCGGTCGCGGAGCAGGGCACGTCCAGCAGGATCCGCTCGTAGGCCCGGCCGTCCCACCAGGCGGCCGGATCCAGCACGTCGCCGGCCGCCAGCCGGGCCGACAGCCCCAGGCGCTCAAGGTTTTGGCGTACCCGCTCGAGCCTGGACGCGGACAGGTCGAGTGCCGTGACGTCCGCCTCGCCGCGAATCCGCTCGAGTACGTGACAGGTCTTGCCGCCTGGGGCCGCGCAGGCGTCGAGGATGCGCTGCCCGGCTCCCGGCTGCAGCAACTCCACGGCCAGCTGCGCGGCTGCATCCTGGACCGATACGCGACCCTCGGCGAAGCCCGGCAGCCGCCCGACCTCGACCGGGGGCTCCACCGCCAGCGCGTCGGGCGCGAACTCGTGCCGACGCACGTTCAGGCCCGCGGCCTCGAATTCCGCGGTGCAGGATTCGAGGTCCGCCCGCATCCGATTGACCCTCAGCCACAGCGGCGGATGCTCGTTATTGGCCTCCAGGATGCCCGCCGCCGCCCCCGGACGGTCTCGCGTGAGCATTTCCACCAGCCAGGCGGGGTGCGCGGTGCGGACAGCCAGGTCCGCGTCGACCCGTGCCAGCAGCGCCGGCCGCTCCCGCTGGAAGCGCCGCAGCACCGCGTTGACGAACCCTGCGGCCCGCGGGTGCCCGAGCTCGCGCGCGGCGTTTACCGTCTCGGCTACCGCGGCGTGGGGCGCGAACTCGTCGGAAAGCAGCTGAAAGAGCCCCACCTCGAGCAGCGCCCGAAGCCTGGGATCGAGATTCTCCGGCGGCCGGCTCGAGAGCTTGCGCAGCACGGCCAGCAGCCGGTAGTGCCAGCGCACTGTTCCATAGCAGAGCGCGCGCTTGAGTCCGCGTGCCTGGCCCGGCTCAGGGTCCGCCGCCAGCAGCTCGTCGAGCGACCGGCCGCGATCGGCCACGTCCGCCACGGTGCGTGCGGCGCTGGCACGGATGCTCGCCGACGTGGGCACGGCGCTCATTGTCCCAGGCGGGCGCCCGCGAGATCGTTGGCCTTCAGGAACTCCTCGATCGGGAGCACGCGGCCGCCCGGCAACTGCAGGTGCTCCAGGCTCAAAGCGCCTCGACCGGCCGCCACCAACGCGACGTCCCTGCCAACCTCGATCACCTGCCCTGGCGGCACTTCCCGCCCGGCATCGACGGGTCGTGCCGTCCAGACCCGCAGCTGCCTGCCGAGCCAGCGGGTCTCGGCCACCGGCCACGGGTTGAACGCGCGTACCTGCCGATCGATCTCTTCCGCACTTCGGGACCAGTCGATCAGCGCCTCTTCCTTGCGGATCTTCGCGGCGTAAGTCGCTCCGTCGAGAGGCTGCGGGACCGGCGCGATGCGCCCCGAACTCCATGCCTCGATCGCGGCGACGACGGCCTCGCCACCCATCGTCGAGAGACGGTCGTGCAGTTCACCGGCGGTCTCGCGGTCCCCGATCGGCGTACGCCGCTCGAGCAGCATCGGGCCGGTGTCGAGCCCGGCGTCCATCTTCATTATCGTCACGCCGGTCTCACGATCGCCCGAGAGGATCGCCCGCTGGATCGGGGCGGCGCCGCGCCAGCGGGGCAGGATCGACGCGTGGATGTTGATGCAACCGAGTGCCGGGATGTCGAGCACCTGCTGCGGCAGGATCAGCCCGTAGGCCACCACGACGATCAGCTCCGGCCGATAGCTCGCAAGCTTCCCGCGCGCGGCCGGATCCTTCAGGCTCTGCGGCTGCTCGACCGGGATGCCGAGCTACGCCGCCCTGCGCTTGACCGGGCTCGCGGCCACGCGCCGGCCCCGACCGGCAGGCCGGTCTGGCTGGGTATAGGCCGCGAGCAGCGAGTGCCCGGCGGCATGCAGGGCGTCGAGGGCCGGAACGGCGAATTCAGGCGTACCGGCGAAGACGATCCGCACGTCTGCTCAGATCGCGGGCGCGTGCTCCCTGTCCGCGCTCGGCTGGCGCTGGGCGCGTTCACGGCGCTCCTTCTCCAGCTTCTTGCGGATGCGGGTGCGCTTCAGTTCGGAGAGATAATCGACAAACAGCTTGCCGTCGAGATGATCCACCTCGTGCTGGATGCAGATCGCGAGCAACCCTTCCGCCTCGATCTCGAAGGGCTTTCCGTCGCGGTCCAGCGCCCGCACCGTGATCCGCTCGGCGCGGGTGGCGAGCTTGTCGTAGATGCCGGGCACCGACAGGCAGCCCTCCTCGGCTTCGACGCTGCCGTCGCGCCTCAGGATCTCGGGATTGATGAACGCCCTCGGCTCGTTGCGCTCCTCAGAGACGTCCGTCACTAGCACGCGCTGGTGCACGTCGACCTGCGTGGCGGCGAGCCCGATGCCCTTGGCCGCGTACATCGTCTCGAGCATGTCGTCGATGAGGCGCCGGATGCCGTCGTCGACGGCCGGGACCGGAACCGCCCTGGTGCGCAGCCGGGGATCCGGAAATTCGAGGATGGTGAGCTTGGCCATTCTTTCGAAAATGCTGATAAAGTTAACTGGGACTTGAACTTATCCGCTGCTGAAGCCGCCGCCGGGACCAGTCGCCGCCCGGGGTCCCGGCCCGACTTGAGACGTGGTCGGCAGCCTCCGCACGACGATCCCGATTATAAGGCGACGGTGACGACCCCGACACCCGATGGAGAAAGGGATGGATCGTAGCCTGCGCCTCACCTCGACCGTTTCGTTCGGCCGGGGCCACTGGATCCGCGCGCTTGCGCTGGCGGTGGCCGTAGCCGCCCTGGGCAGCGCCGCGAATTTCGCGACAACTGCCACCGCCGTAGCCAGCTCGGACGTTTCGGGAACCTCAATGTCGGTGCCGCTGGCGCCGAATGCCCCGGACACCTACGTGGTCAGGAAGGGCGACACGCTCTGGGACATCGCTGCGGTGTTCCTGCGCGACCCCTGGTACTGGCCCGAGATCTGGTACGTCAATCCGTCCATAGCGAACCCACACCTGATCTATCCGGGCGACGTGCTGAAGCTGGTCTATGTGGATGGACGGCCGCGCATCACTGTCGCAAGCGCTGGCACGGTACGGCTATCGCCCGAGGTCCGGACCTCGCCGCTGACCGGAGCGGTCCGCGCGATCCCGTATGACCTGCTGATGGACTTCGTCGGTCGGCCCCAGCTGCTGGACTCGGACCAGGTGCGCAAGGCGCCCTACGTGGTCGGCATCCGCGACCGGCACATCGTAGGCTCGACCGAGAACGAGATTTATGCCAGGAAGCTCGGCGATCCGGCGGCCGGCGCCCGCTACACCGTCGTGCACGTTGGCGACGAATTGCGCGATCCGGACGACGGCGACCGCCTCGGCTACATCGGTCACTATGCCGCCACCGGCGAAGTGATCCAGACCTCGGGCGCCGTGGTTCCGGGCAAGCGGTCCATCTTCGACATGAAGCGCGAGGACCCGCTGACCCACCTGCGCGTGCTGCAGACGGGCCGGGAGATCCTGCAGGGAGACAAGCTGTTCCCGGCCGAGGCGGATTACGGCGAGGACTTCGTCTTCTCGGCGCCCGCCAACGAAGGCATCCTCGGCCAGGTCATCGCGGTCGTCGATGGCGTGCACGTCGCCGGCAGGTACCAGGTGCTCGCGATCAACCGCGGCAGCCGCGACGGGCTGGTGCCGGGCAACGTGCTGGGGGTGTTCTATCGCGGCGAGCTGGTTCGCGACCGGTACAGCCGGCACCAGAACTGGCAGGCATTCACGGCGAATTACGATCGCGTCAGGCTGCCGGACGAGCGCAGCGCATCGATCATGCTGTTCAAGGTGCACGACCGCATGAGCTACGGCTTCGTTGTCGAGTCAGCCCAGGTGATTACCCGCGGCGACTTCGTCGCGCACCCGGCCTTCGGCCACCGCGACACCGGGATACGCAGCTACGGCAACCTGAACTGAACCGAAGGCCGTCGCTGCGTATCGCGGCGGACCGGCCCGATTTTCGAGAGCCTGCCGGGACCGAATCCCGGTAGGCTCTCTTCGCATGAGCGACCCGAAGCCCTGGTTGATCCTCGCCCGGGCGCCCGGCATCGAGCCGCGCATGCTGGCCGAGGCCGGGGGCGGCGCCGCGTTGCCCGGCGAATCTGCCCGCGCGCTCGCAGCGCTCGGCCTCGGCGAAGCGGCGGTTCGCGCGCTGAAGAACCCGGACTCGGAAGGGCTGCGACGCGACGAACGCTGGCTGGCCGGGCCCGGGCGCGGCCTGGTGACCTGGGGCTCCGCGGAGTACCCCGCGCTGCTCGCCACGATCCCGGACCCGCCTGTGGTGCTGTTCATCGAAGGTGAGCCGATCGCGCTGTCCCTGCCGCAACTGGCGATCGTGGGCGCGCGCAACCCGACCGCACTCGGTCGCGACACGGCCGTTCGGTTCGCCGGGCATCTCGCGCGCGCCGGCCTCGTGATCACCAGCGGGCTTGCGCTCGGCATCGACGCGGCGAGTCATCTCGGCGCGTTGCGGGCGGGCGGGCGAACCGTGGCGGTGCTCGGCAGCGGGCTCGACGTCATCTACCCGCGCGAGAACCACCAGCTCGCGCTCGACATCGCCGCGAGCGGCACGCTCGTGTCGGAACTGCCGACGGGCACACCGCCGCTCCGCCAGCATTTCCCACGGCGCAACCGCATCATCAGCGGGCTGTCCGTCGGAACGCTCGTCGTGGAGGCCGCACTGCACAGCGGCTCGCTGATCACAGCGAGGCTCGCGGGAGAACAGGGACGCGAGGTCTTCGCAATCCCTGGCTCGATACACAACACGCTCGCCCGCGGCTGTCACCGGCTGATCAGGCAGGGCGCGAAGCTCGTCGAGAGCGCCGACGACATATTCCTCGAGCTCGACTCGCTGCTCGCGGGGCTCGGGGCCGCGGTCGATGCCGAAGCGCCTGACACGCAACAGGATTCCGGGCCGGAGTTGGACAAGGAGTATGAAATCCTGTTAGATGCGGTCGGCTTCGAGCCGGCCGGCGTGGATGCGCTGGTCGCGCGCACGGGCTTCGGGCCCGATGCGGTCGCGTCGATGCTGCTCATCCTCGAGCTCGAGGGTCGGGTCGAACAGCAGCCGGGCGGCACTTTCTGCCGCAGGCTGCCGGGGAAAGGTGAATGAAGGAAGGCGTCCTCGACATCCTGATCTACCTGTTCGAGAACTACTTCGACACCGACCTCGACCAGGATCTCGAGCCGGACCGCGACACGCTGAAGCAGGAGCTCGAGCACGCCGGCTTCCCGCCCCAGGAGGTCGAGCGCGCGCTCTGCTGGCTCGAGGAGCTGGCTGCCGATCCGGCACGTGCGGCGCCGGTGCCCACCGCGCGCGCGATTCGGATCTTCGACGTGCTCGAGCAAACGCGGCTCGACACGGATTGCCGCGGCTATCTCGTGCACCTCGAACATGTCGGGATCCTCTCCCCGACTCAGCGCGAGCTGGTAATCGAGCGGTTGATGGCGCTCGATGGGGACGAGATCGACATCGAGAAGCTGAAGTGGGTGACGCTGATGGTGCTGTTCAGCCAGCCCGGCCAGGAAAACGCATATGCGCGCATGGAAGACCTGGTGTTCGACGAGCGCGGCGGGGCGATCCACTGAGATCGGCGCGACGCAGTCCGGACCCGACGCCGCGGCCCGCCGCGGCTCGATTGTTTATGGGGCATGTGAATTCAGGGCCTGAATGAGCAGGAATCTCGTCATCGTCGAGTCGCCGGCCAAGGCGAAGACCATCAAGAAGTACCTGGGCAAGGACTTCGAGGTGATGGCTTCGTACGGTCACGTGCGGGACCTCGTACCGAAGGAAGGTGCCGTGGATCCGTCGCGGCAGTTCGCGATGCGCTGGGAAGTCATCGACAAGAACCGCAAGCACGTCGACGCGATCGCGCGCGCGCTCAGGAAAGCGGATGCACTGTATCTCTCGACCGATCCCGACCGCGAGGGCGAGGCGATTTCCTGGCACCTGCAGGAACTGCTGAAGGACGCCGGCGCACTCGAGGGCAAGGACGTCCACCGCAGCGTTTTCTACGAGATCACGCGCAACGCCGTGCAGGAGGCCATCGACCAGCCGCGCGAGATCGCCGACGAACTCGTCAAGGCCTACCTCGCGCGGCGCGCGCTGGATTATCTGGTGGGCTTCAAGGTGTCGCCACTGCTGTGGAAGAAGGCCGGGCTCGCCGGCGCCTCGGCGGGACGCGTGCAGAGCCCGGCGCTGCGGATGATCTGCGAGCGCGAGGAGGAAATCGCCGCGTTCGTCCCCCGCGAGTACTGGACCATGGACGCCGAGGCCGAGAAGGCCTCGCAGCCCTTCGGCGCGCGACTGGTCGAATTCGCGGGTGAGAAGGTCGAGCAGTTCACGATAACGACCGCAGAGCGCGCCGAGGAAGTCCGGCGGGCGCTCGAGCGGGACAGCGGCGGTGCGCTGACGGTCGCGAAGGTCGAGAAGAAGCAGCGCAAGCGCAATCCCGCGCCCCCGTTCACGACCTCGACGCTGCAGCAGGAAGCCTCGCGCAAGCTCGGTTTCGGCGCGCAGCGGACGATGCGTACCGCGCAGCGACTGTACGAGGGCGTCGACTTCGGAGAGGGCCCCGTGGGCCTGATCACGTACATGCGTACGGATTCGGTGAGCCTCGCAGGCGAGGCCATCGCCGACATCCGCGGCGCGATCAAGCGGATCTACGGCGCGGACTCGCTGCCGGGCTCGCCGCGGATGTACCGCACCAAGTCCAAGAACGCACAGGAGGCGCACGAGGCGATCCGCCCGACCTCTGCGGCCCGCACGCCCGAGCAGCTCTCCGGCAGGCTCGAGCCGGACCAGCACAAGCTCTATACGCTGATCTGGCGCCGCGCGGTCGCGAGCCAGATGGAGGCGGCCGTCTTCGACACCGTTGCCGTGGACCTGAAGGCTGGCGCGACGAACACGTTCCGCGCCAACGGCTCGACGCTGGTCTCGCCGGGCTTCCTCGCGGTCTACCGCGAGAGCGTCGACGACGCGAAGCTCGACGATGAGGACGAGCGACGACTGCCCCCGCTCGAGCAGGGCGAGACGGTGAAGCTGCTGTCGATAAAGCCGGAGCAGCATTTCACCGAGCCGCCGCCGCGCTACTCGGAGGCGAGCCTGGTCAAGGCGCTGGAAGAATACGGCATCGGCCGGCCCTCCACCTACGCGAGCATCATCCAGACGCTGCTCTACAAGAAGTACTGCGAGCTCGTGAGCCGGCGCTTCATTCCGACCGACCTCGGCAAGATCGTGAACCGGTTCCTGACCGGCAACTTCGAGCGCTACGTGGACTACGGCTTCACGGCCGCGATGGAGGATGAGCTCGACAACATCTCGCGCGGCGAGGAGGACTGGGTGCCGGTGCTCGAGCGGTTCTGGGAATCGCTGAAGAAGCAGATCGACGTGGTGGACGAGAGCGTCACGCGCTCCGACGTCGCGATGGCGCGCGAGCTGGGCGTGGATCCGGTGAGCGGGCGCCCGGTCAGCGTGCGCTACGGCAAGTACGGCGCGTTCGCGCAACTTGGGACGCGGGACGACGAGGAAAAGCCGAAATTCGCGAGCCTCAGGCCGGGCCAGCGCATGGACTCGATCACGCTCGACGAGGCACTCGAGCTCTTCCAGCTGCCGCGCACGCTGGGGCAGACCGCCGAAGGCCACGACATCAAGGTCGCCGTGGGCCGCTTCGGCCCGTACGTCCAGTTCGGTCCGAAGAAGTACGTCTCGCTGAAGAAGGACGACGATCCGTACACGATCACGCTCGAGCGCGCCGAGGAACTGATCCGCGAGAAGCAGCAGATCGAAGCCAACCGGATCATCCGCGAGTTCACCGAGGCCGGCATCCAGGTGCTGAACGGCCGCTATGGACCGTACATCACCGACGGCAGCAAGAACGGCAAGATCCCGAAGGACCGGGATCCCAAGTCGCTGACGCTCGAGGAGTGCAAGGCGATCCTCGCGGCAGCACCGGCCAAGTCCGCACGCTGGGCGAAGAAGTCCGCGGGCAAGGGCGCCGCGAAGGGCGAGAGCGGGGAAACGCCGGGAAATGCGGATGCGAAGGCCGCGCCCCGCAAGAAAGCCGCGGCGAAGAAGAAAGGGAAGACGGCGCGCGCGAAGAAGACGAGCAGCACCCGCAAGGGCGCGACGGCGAAGAAGAGCTGATGGAAAGTGCGCGCGGCCCCTCTGCTGCCGCGCAGCGGAGCGGGCGTCCGGCGCAGGAGATGGGCGAGAGAATGAGTGCCGAGACCCCGTCGACGTCCGCGGTCATCGCCTTCCTGAAGGGCCTGCACGACCGGATCACCGCAGCGCTCGAGGACGCCGATGGCGCCGCGCGTTTCCGCCGGGATACCTGGCAACGCCCCGAGGGCGGCGGCGGCGAGAGTCGGGTGCTGCGCGAGGGCGCCGTCTTCGAGCAGGCCGGGATCAATTTCTCACACGTGATGGGCGGCAGGCTGCCCGCCTCCGCCACGGCGCAACGGCCCGAGCTCGCGGGCGCAAGCTTCGAGGCGACCGGGGTGTCGCTGGTGATTCATCCACGCAACCCCTACGTGCCGACCTCGCACGCCAACGTGCGCTACTTCGTGGCATCGCGCGACGGCGAACCGGCGGCCTGGTGGTTCGGCGGCGGATTCGACCTGACGCCCTACTACCCGTTCGACGAGGACGTGCTGCACTGGCACGGCACCGCGAAGGCCGCCTGCGAGCCCTTCGGTCCGGAGACTTATCCCAAGTACAAGGACTGGTGCGACCGGTACTTCTACCTGAAGCACCGCGGCGAGACCCGCGGCGTGGGCGGGTTGTTCTTCGATGACCTGAACGACTGGGGCTTCGAGCAATCGTTCGCCTTCATGCGCAGCGTCGGCGAGCAGTACCTTGCCGGCTACCTGCCCATCGTCGAGCGGCGCAAGGACCTTCCGTACGGCCAGCGCGAACGGAATTTCCAGTTGTACAGGCGTGGCCGCTACGTCGAGTTCAACCTCGTCTACGATCGCGGAACGCTGTTCGGGCTGCAGACCGGTGGTCGCACCGAGTCGATCCTGATGTCGCTGCCGCCGCTGGTGCGCTGGGAGTACGACTACCGGCCGGAGCCCGGAACGCCGGAGGCTCGCCTGTACTCGGATTACCTCCGACCGCGCGACTGGTTGGACGAGCTCGGCGGCTGAACGCCGGCCGGGTGCGCGTCAGACCCGCGCGCCGTAAGCGCGCCCTGGCGGCGCAAGCGCACAGTGCAGGCGAGCGGATTTCCGCCGCGGCAGACGTTAAGTCAAATCCCCTGGATTTTACGTCAAACGGCCTGTGATACCCGTCACAAAACCTTGTTTTTGCTGCAGGACCTGAGTAG
>DATIRA010000331.1:0-7102 GCA_035470225.1 Steroidobacteraceae bacterium
CCTTACCGACCCGCTTCTTCATTTCGTATGCGCAGGCGACGCCGCCGAGTCCCGCGCCCATGATTGCGATCCTGGCCATGTCTTCTCCCCCTTACTGCACGCCGGCAGTGGCTGGTCTGCGGTTGCGGTAGCTGTAGTAGAGAATCGGGATCACCACCAGGGTGAGCGCCGTCGATACGAGGATGCCGAAAATCAGCGACACCGCAAGGCCGTTGAAGATCGGGTCATCCAGGATGAAGAATGCGCCGGTCATTGCCGCAACCGCGGTCAGCGCGATCGGGCGTGCGCGCACCGACGCGGCGCTGATCACCGCGTCGGCCAGTTCCCGCCCCTGCTCCATCTCCACGTTGATGAAGTCCACGAGCAGGATCGAGTTGCGCACGATGATGCCAGCCAGCGCGATCATCCCGATCATCGAGGTCGCGGTGAACTGGGCGCCGAGCAAGGCGTGCCCCGGCATCACGCCGATCACGGTGAGCGGGATCGGCGCCATGATCACCAGCGGCACCGCGTAAGAGCGGAACTGGGCGACCACGAGCAGGAAGATCAGGATCAGACCCACCGAGTAGGCCAGCCCCATGTCGCGGAAGGTCTCGTAGGTGATCTGCCACTCGCCGTCCCATTTCAGGCTGAAACGGTAGGGATCCTGGGGCTGGCTGATGAAGCGCTGATCGAGCGACAGATCTTCGGGCAGGCTCTCGCCGAGCGCGCCGACGATTTCGAACATGCCATACAAGGGACTGTCAGTGTCGCCGACCGAGTCCGCGGTCACCCAGGCCACGGGCAGCAGGTCCTTGTGGTAGATGGAGTTGTCCCAGGTCCGCTCCTCGACGACCGCGATCTCCGACAGCGGCACGCGGGCCCCGTTTCGCGACCGGACCTCCAGCGCGAGCACGCTGGCGATGCCGGCTTTGTCCGGCACGCCGAGCTCGAGCCGCACCGGGATCGGGTAGTTCTCCCGACCCATGTGCACGTAGGTTGCATCCGCGGCGCCGAGCCCGGCGGCCAGCACCTGCACCGCCTCCGCCTGGCTGACGCCCAGCAGCGCCGCCTTCTGACGGTCGATGCCGACGACCAGGCGCGGACTCGGCGCCTCGACGCTGTCGTCGACGTCGACGATGCCGTCAGTCTCGTCGAATACCGCGCGAACCGCGCGTGCGAGCTCGAGCTGCGCGTCGTAGAACGGCCCGTAGATCTCCGCCACCAGCGGCGCCTGCACCGGCGGGCCCGGCGGCACCTCGACGACCTTGACGGCCGCCCCGCTGCTGCGCGCGATCTGCTGCAGCCGCGGCCGGACGTCCAGGGCGATCTCGTGGCTCTTGCGATCGCGGTGATGCTTGTCGACCAGGTTGACCTGGATGTCGCCGAGCTCGGGCCCCGAGCGCAGGTAGTACTGGCGCACCAGGCCGTTGAAATTGATCGGCGCGGACGTCCCCGCATACACCTGGTAGTCGGTCACTTCCGGTGTCGTCGCGAGTTCCGCCGCGAGCGCATCGAGCACCCGGCCCGTCTCCTCGAGCGCCGTGCCCTCCGGCATGTCCACGACGACCTGGAACTCGGACTTGTTGTCGAAGGGCAGCATCTTCATCACGACCCACTTCGGGATCACCAGCGAGACCGCGAGCAGGATCGCGACCAGCGTGCCGAGGTAGAGCTTGTGCCGCTGCCGCTGCGCCTGCGGTCCGCGCAGGAACGGCGACATCACGCGCTCGAACCAGCGCGAGAGCCGCGTGTCCTCGCTCTCGCCGTGCGAGTGGGCCTGCGAGAGCATCCGCCGGCTCAGCCAGGGCGTGAACACCAGCGCGACGGCCAGCGAGATCAGCATGCCCATACTGGCATTGATCGGTATCGGGCTCATGTACGGCCCCATCAGGCCGGAGACGAAGGCCATCGGCAGCAGCGCCGCGATTACAGTGAACGTGGCGAGAATCGTCGGGCCGCCGACTTCGTCCACGGCCCTCGGGATCAGCTCCCGGAGCCCTCCGCCGAAGGACATGTGCCGGTTGATGTTCTCGACAACGACGATCGCATCGTCGACCAGGATGCCGATCGCGAAGATCAGCGCGAACAGCGAAACGCGGTTGATCGTGAATCCCCAGGCCCAGGAGGCGAACAGCGTCGCGGCCAGCGTGATGACAACGGCCGCGCCCACCACGACCGCTTCGCGCCAGCCGACCGTCAGCCAGACCAGCAGCACGACGGACGCGGTCGCGAACGCCAGCTTCTGGATCAGCTTCTTCGCCTTGTCGTTGGCGGTCTCGCCGTAGTTCCGGGTGACGGTGGCCTCGATCCCGTCGGGGATGTAGGTACCGCGTAGCAGCTCGATTCGTTCCAGTACCGCAGTCGCCACGTCGATCGCGTTCTCGCCGGGCTTTTTCGACACTGCGAGCGTCACGGCCGGGGCGATGCCCTCGCGGTCGACGCCCTTGTGCTCCGCAGCCGGACCGGCTCCGAAGGTCACGTACTGCTCAGGCTGGTCGGGGCCGGCCCGGACATCGGCCACGTCCTGCAGATAGACCGGACGTCCCTGGTGCACCGTGACGACGAGTTGCGCGACCTCGTCGCGGTCGGCGAGGAACTCGCCCGCCTGCACCGGCACGCTCGCGCCGCCCCGCACCAGGTCCCCGGCCTGCAGCACGAGGTTCGCGGCCTGCAGCGACCCGATCAGCTCAGTGACCGTGAGGCCGTAGCCGGCGAGTCGCTGCGGGTCCAGTGTCACGTGGACGGTCTCGTCGGGGCCGCCGATCGTGTAGACGTTGCGGGTGCCGGGGACGCGCTTGATCTCCGCCTCGATTGCGTGGGCGACCTGACGCAGCTCGTGGGACCCGCGCTCGGGGTCCCGGGTCCACAAGGTCACGCTCAGGATCGGGACGTCGTCGATGCCTTTCGGCTTGACGAGCGGCTGCAGGATGCCGACACCGGGCGGCCGCCAGTCCTGGTTGGAGTAGATCGCGTTGTACAGGCGGACGATCGCGTCGGTACGGTCCTCGCCGACCTCGAACTGGACGGTGATCACCGCGCCGCCGGGTCGCGATACCGAATAAATGTGCTCGACGCCGGAGATCTCGGCGAGCACCTTCTCCATCGGCGTCGCCACCAGGCTCTCCACCTGCCCGGCGCTGCCGCCTGGAAACGGGACGATGACGTTCGCCATCGTGACGTTGATCTGCGGCTCTTCCTCGCGCGGCGTCACGAACACCGCGAAGAGGCCGAGCAACAGCGCTGTGAGCCCGAGTAGCGGTGTCAGCTCGCTGTCCAGGAACAGCCGGGCGACCCGTCCGCTGAAGCCGAGCTTCTCATTCATCGTCGCGGGTCGGCCTGCGGGCCAGGAGTCCGGCCGCGGCGGGATCGAGCGCGACCTTCTCGCCGGGCTGCAGGCCCGCCAGGATCTCGATCCGGTCGTCGCGGACGTGTCCGAGTCGCACCTGGCGGAGTTTCACGGCCCCGTCGGGCGCCACGACATAGACTGCGCGCATTTCGCTGCGCTGGACGACCGCGGACCGCGGCAGCAGCAGGCGCCCGGCTTCACCGGTGATCAGGCCGACCTTGACGAACATGCCCGGCGCGAGTCCCGCGATGTCCCGGGGCAGCTCGATCCTGGCGCGGAACGTGTTGGTCTGCGGCTCGGCCGATGGGAAAAGCGTGACTCCGGTGGCGTCGATGCGCCTGCCATCGACGTACACCACTGCCTTGCGCAGCGTGCGGACCTCTTCGACGATGCTCTGAGGCACCTCGGCCACGACCCGCAGCGCGTGCAGCGATGCGCCCGACATCAGCGGCGAGCCGGGTGCCACGACTTCGCCCAGCTGGACGTACTTGGCAGTGACGACTCCGGAATAAGGCGCTCGTATCTCGGTGTAGGCCACGCCCTCGCGGGCAGCCTCGAGCCCCGCTCGCGCGGCCGTCAGCCGCGCAACGGCCGCGTCCCGGGCCGCCGTCGCCTCGTCCAGCGTCGCCTTGGCGACCACGCGCCTTTCGTACATGTCGCGGATGCGCTGGTAACGGGTCTGCGCCTCGGCTTCGCGGGCCGTGGCTTCCTTCAGCGCGGCCTGGGCCTGGCTCAGGCTCGCGACCTGCTCGGTGCTGCGCAGGCGGATGATGACCGAGCCTTCCGGAACGAAGTCGTTGACGTCGAAGTTGATCTCGGTGACGCGACCCGCCGTCTGCGCCGAGACCGTGGATTGATGGACGGCCTCGACGGTTCCGTCGAGCAGTCGCTCGATCGGCGCCGACTCGACCTCGACCGTGATCGTTTCGAGCGCCGCGGGCCCGCTCGCTGCGGCCTGCGAGGTCGCCATGCCGCTCAGCACGAACGCCGAGCCGAGCAGCAGTATCAGAGCGTGGACACGAGGCATCACAGCCGGTTCCTACTGGAATGCGACACCGGGTCGTACACCGAGCCTGCGCAGGATCGACGCGAGCGGGCAAAAGCCGGTGAATGCCGACTGCAGCAGGTTGGCGCCCACGAACGCGGTGAACCAGTACCAGTAGGCGCTGACGAAGTGCCCGAGCAGCAGGCTCAGCAGGATCATCAGCCCTGCAAAGGCGAGAACGAAGCGATCGATGCTCATCAGGGAAACCTCTTCGGCCGGGCTCAGGCCGCAATGACAGGTTGAGCCAGCGACGGGCCGGTGACCATCCGGAGTTTCGACGACCCGAGCCGCAACTCAGCGACGGCCGTCGTCGATCAGGCGCCCGGTCTGCGGATCGATCCGGATCACCGGCAGGCCCGCGGCCTTCCAGGCCTGCAGGCCGCCCTCGAGGTTGGTGACGTGGCCATGCCCTTCCGCGACGAGACGGTGGGCGGCCATCGCCGAGCGCTTGCCCGACGCGCAGTGCAGCACCAGTCGGCGTCCCTCGAGCGGGAGCGCCTTGGCATCGAAGGTGGACATCGGGTACAGCAGCGCGCCGTGAATGCGCTCGAATGCGTACTCGTGCGGCTCGCGAACGTCCACCAGCAGGATTTCGCCGTTCTCCCACCAGGCACGGACCATGTCGGGAGTCGCGTTGTCGACTCGGGTATCGTGTGGGCTCATCAAGGACGACCTCGGTTCGATGATTCCGGGGCGCGACCATATTAGGACTTGCTAATTTAGTCAATACTGAAATAAACTGGCCGCGCTCGGAAACAGGATCCTGGATGTCGCCCGCAGAACGCCCCCCCGCTCCGCTCCAGCAGCCCGACGCGCGGCTGCTCGAGCAGATGCACGAGCACGCGGGCGAGGCAGCCGACCTGCTCAAGGCTCTCGGCAACGAGCAGCGCCTGCTGATCCTCTGCAACCTGCTCGAGCAGCCGCTTTCGGTCGGCGAGCTGAACCAGCGCGTCAACCTGAGCCAGTCGGCGCTGTCCCAGCACCTGGCGCTGCTGCGCGAGGCAGGCCTCGTGCATACGCGCCGCGAGGCTCAGTCCATTTTTTACTCGCTGCCCGCAGGGCCCGTCACACGCGTCATGGCTCTGCTGCAGGAGCTGTACTGCGTGCCGGCACCCGCCGCCGGCACCAGCCGCGGCAAGCCGCGTCGGCGCGGCTGCGAATAACAGCGACGTTCCGGAGAACATCGGCGTGCTGCTCGCGGTGCTCGGAGCACTCGCTATCGGGTTGAGCCTGGGCCTGCTGGGCTCCGGCGGCTCCATTCTCACGGTCCCGGTCCTGCACTACCTGCTCGGTCAGCCGGAGAAAGTCGCGATCGCCGGCTCGCTGCTTGTAGTGGGCATGATTGCGAGCGCGGCAGCGATTCCTTACGCCCGGCACCGACAGGTGGACTGGCGCAACGTCGCCTGGTTCGGGCTCCCGGGAATGGCCGGGGCCTGGCTCGGCGCGACGCTCGCGCACTTCGTGCCCGGCACTCTGCAGCTCGCCCTGTTCGCCTCGGTCATGCTGGCCGCCGGCTGGCGCATGCTGCGAGGCGCGGGCCTGGAACGGGCCGACCACGAGCCGCGACGCTTTGCGGTCGTCGCGGGCGGGCTGGGCGTCGGCATTCTGAGCGGGCTCGTCGGCGTCGGGGGCGGGTTCCTGATCGTCCCGGCGCTGGTGCTGCTGGCAGGCGTCCGGATGTCCAGTGCCGTCGGTACCAGTCTCGCGGTGATCGCGCTGAACTCCTACACGGGCTTTGCGAAGTACGTCAGCCTGCTGGACTCTCAGGGCCTCGAGCTCGATTTCGGAGTGCTGTTTGTCGTCGCCGCGCTCGGCGTGGCGGGGAGCTTCGCCGGCAGCCGGCTCGGGCGACGCCTGCCGCAGGCCGTGCTGCGCAGAATCTTCGGCGTCTTCCTGCTCGCGATGGCCTCCGTCATCGTCATCGACGTCATGCCGGAACTCCTCGCGGGACGCTAGCGCGACCGCAGCGTCCCGGGTCGTGGTATTGCCGTGCCGAGGGTCTCCGCCGACACCGGTGCCCCGGCGGCCAGCAGCGCCGCGCGCTGCCCGGGAATCGCAGTCCTCAGCATCACGGACTCGAAGTGCTGCAGCTGCGCGAGGCAGGGCAGTGCCAGGACCCGGTCCACGAAGCCCGCCACCGCCGGCCAGCGCAGCGGATCGACCTGGTAGCGCGCGAACGCGGCATTGCGGAAGAAGACCGCGATCGCGATGTCCGCCACGCCCGGCGTCTGCCAGAGGAAGCCCTCGCTCGGCAGCTGCGACTCGAGGTAGTCGAGTATCGGCGGGATCTCCTCGCGCTTGACGCGCTCGATCGCCTGCCTGTCGCGCGGCGTGCCCCAGACCGCCGGTGCGATGACCGCCCGGTCGAACAGCCCCCAGATGAACACATCCCCGATCCGCGAGTCCGCGTACTCCTCGAGCCAACGCGCACGGGCCCGCTCGCCGATCTCTGCGGGGTACAGTGGCGGCGAGGGATAGCGGTCCTCCAGGTACTGGCAGATCACCGAGGAATCCGCCAGCGTCACACGGTCGTCGATCAGGACCGGGACCCGGCGCAGGGGACTCACAGCTGTGAACCGGTCGTCGCCGAAGAACGGCACGATCGGGTCGATCTCGTAGCCGAGCCCCTTGAGGTGCAGGCAGGCGAGCACCTTTCGCACGTAGGGCGACAGGTAACTGCCGATGATGCGGATATCCTTCATTGCGTCAGCCAGTCGGGCAGCCTGGTC
>DATIRA010000332.1:0-4337 GCA_035470225.1 Steroidobacteraceae bacterium
GGTGCACCGGGCGCCAGAACGCAGTTGACGGAGCCGCCGCGCGGCGCATCCGAGGCGACCTGAGTACCGCACCCAGCGCATGATCGCGATCAAGGAAGCCTGGCTTGCCGGGCTGCTCGGGCGTCCTCACTGGCTGCCCAATCTGGTGGCCGGGGTGGTCGTCGGTGTCGTAGCGCTGCCGCTCGCGATGGCCTTCGCGATCGCGTCCGGCGCGAAGCCGGAGCAGGGCCTCTACACGGCCATCGTCGCCGGAGTGGCCGTGTCGCTGTTCGGCGGCAGCCGCCTGCAGATCGCCGGTCCCACCGGCGCCTTCGTCGTGATCCTCGCCGGCGTCACCGCGAAGCACGGCATCGACGGCCTGCAGATCGCGACACTGATGGCGGGACTGATCCTGCTGGCGCTCGGCTTCGCGCGCCTCGGCGGCATCATCCGCTTCATACCGGACCCGGTGATCACCGGGTTCACGGCGGGAATCGGCCTGATCATCTTCGTCGGGCAGTGGCGATATTTCCTCGGACTGCCGGCGGTGGGCGGGGAGCATTTCCACGAGAAGGTCTGGAACCTGCTCACGGCCTTGCCGCAGACGCACGTTGCGACCGCCGCGATCGCCGTGTCGAGTCTGGTCGCGGTGGTGCTCGCGCCGCGTGTCCCGGTGCTGCGCCGCGTGCCGGGTCCGTTGTTGGCGATGATCATCGCGACGCTGCTGCAGTCGATCTTCCGCTTCGAGGGCGTCGCGACGATCGGCACGGAGTTCGGCGGCATCCCGCGTGGATTGCCCAGCCTGGGGTTTCCGGAAGTCACCGCACCGCGTGTCATCGAGCTGCTGGGCCCGGCATTCACGATCGCGATGCTCGGCGCGATCGAGTCGCTGCTCTCGGCCGTCGTGGCGGACGGCATGGCCGGTACCCGCCACGACTCGAACCAGGAACTGATCGGCCAGGGTGTCGCGAACGTCGCGGCGCCGCTCTTCGGTGGCTTCGCGGCCACCGGCGCGATTGCGCGCACCGCGACCAACGTCAGGAACGGCGGCACCGGTCCGCTGGCGGGCATCGCCCACGCCGGTGTGCTGGTGCTCGTACTGATCGCGCTGGCACCGCTCGCGCAGAACGTGCCGCTGGCGGCGCTCGCCGCGGTGCTGTTCGTGGTCGCCTGGAACATGAGCGAGATCCGTCATTTCGCCGGCATGGTGCGGCGCGCGCCGCGGGCCGACGTCGTGATCCTGCTGATCACGTTCCTGCTGACCGTGTTCGCCGATCTCGTGGTGGCCGTCAATGTCGGCGTGATCCTCGCGATGTTCCAGTTCCTGCACCGCATGGCTTCCACGGTCGAAGTCCAGCCGCTGGCCGGCGGAGAGCTCGAGAACGAGCTGGCGAGCAGGGGCCGCGTCACGCTGCCGCCCGGCGTGATGGTGTACGGCATCGACGGCCCGTTCTTCTTCGGCGCGGTCGACAACTTCGAGCGGGCGCTGGCTCAGACGCACACGGACCCGAAGCTGCTGGTGTTCCGGCTGAAGCGGGTCCCGTTCATGGACATCACCGGCCTGCAGAGCCTCGAGGAGGCGATCCGGGACCTGCAGAAGCGCGGGGTTCGGGTGCTGCTCTGCGAGGCGAACGCCAGGGTACACGGCAAGCTCGATCGGGCCGGAATTCTCGAGCTGCTGGGTCCCGGCGGTTACCATCAGCAGCTCTCGGATGCGCTGGCCCTGGCCGAATGGGACTCTGGGCTCGAGAGTGGCCCGGGCGGGGAAAGCCGACAGACCGTATTGCTCGAGGAAACCGCGGCCCTGGGGCCGCCGGGCAAGGGGAGAGACGATGCGCGCGGTGATCTGCAGCGAACTGAAAGGAATTGAGGGGCTTGAGTACGCGGCGGACTGGCCGGAGCCGACGCCTTCGGCTGGCGAGGTGCTGGTCGACGTCCGGGCCGTCGCGCTGAACTTCCCCGACCTGCTGATGACGCGGGGCCTGTACCAGGAGCGTCCGGAGCTGCCCTTCGTTCCCGGAATCGAGTTCTCGGGCGTGGTCGCTTCGGTCGGCGAGGGCGTGCGGCGTTTCCAGGCCGGGGACCGGGTCGTCGGTGCCACGGGCCAGGCCCTGGCGGAGCGCCTGGTGGCGCGGGAGTCGCACCTTTTCCGGGCTCCGGAGACGCTCGACTTCGAGTCCGCATCCGGGATCTGCGTGACCTACTTCACGTCCATGCATGCGCTGCGCCAGCGTGCCGAGCTTCGCCCCGGCGAGTCGTTGCTGGTGCTCGGCGCCGGAGGCGGCGTCGGGACCAGCGCTGTGGAACTCGGCCGTGCAATGGAGGCCCGGGTCATCGCGGCAGCGAGCAGCGACGAGAAGCTCGAGCTCGCAAGGTCGCTAGGCGCAACCGAGCTGATCAACTACTCGCGGGAGGACCTGCGCAGCAGGGTCAAGGAGATCACCGGCGGGCACGGCGTGGACGTCGTTTACGACCCGTTCGGCGGACCGCTCGCCGAGCCCGCGCTGCGCAGCCTCGCCTGGAAGGGCCGCTACCTCGTGATCGGCTTCGCCAGCGGTGAGATCCCCAGCGTGTCGCTGAACCTGCCGCTGCTTAAGGGCGCGTCCATCGTCGGCGTTTACTGGGGGAGTTTCAGCCAGCGCGAACCGCGCGTGCAGGCGGAGAACGCCGCGGAACTCTGGCGCCTGGTCGAGGCTGGTCGCATCCGGCCGGTCGTGGGCGAAGTGCACGCGCTGGAGGACTTCGCTGCCGCCTTCGGGGCGCTTGAGCAGCGCCGGGCGCGCGGCAAGGTCGTGATCCGAATCTGATCAGGGCTCGCCGATCGCCTCGAGCAGCTCCTGCAGCTCGAGCCAGCGCTCCTCGGCCTTGGCGAGCAGATCCGCGAGTTCCCCGCAGCGCTGCGAAGCCGCGCGGACGGTCTGCGGATCGCTGCCGGCATAGAAGCCAGCGTCGCCGAGCTGCTCATCGAGCTTGCGCTTTTCCTGCTCCATCGCGGAGAGCCGGGCCTCGAGCGCCTGCGTCTCGCGCAGCAGCGGGCGCCTGCGCCGCAGCGATTCCTGTCGGCGGCGCTCGCGAGCCTCTCGTTCGTCCCGGCGCTGCTGCCGCGCCTGCAGGACCGGCTGGTCCACGCGATCCTCGCGCTCGCTGGCCCTGCGGGCGTTGAGCCATTCGAGGTATTCCTCGACGCCGCCGTCGAAGCGGCGCACGCGACCGTCGGCGACGATCAGGAATTCATCGCAGACCGTGCGCAGCAGCGACCGGTCGTGAGAGACGAGCACGACGCTGCCCTCGTAGCCGGTCAGGGCACGGGTCAGCGCGTGCCGCATCTCGAGGTCCAGGTGGTTGGTCGGTTCGTCCAGCAGCAGCAGGTTCGGCCGCCGTCGCACCAGGCGCGCCAGCGCGAGGCGGGACCGCTCGCCTCCTGAGCAGGTCGACACCGGTGCATCGGCCCGCTCGCCGCCGAAGTCGAAGTGACCCAGGTAACTGCGGAGCTCCTGTTCGCGAGTCGCAGGCTCGTCCCGCGCCAGGTGCCACAGCGGCGACTCGTGCAGGTCGAGCTGCTCGAGCTGGTGCTGCGCGAAGTAGCCGAGCTCGAGACCCTGTCCCTCGGTTCGCCGGCCACCGAGCAGCGGAAGCTCGCCGGCCAGGCTGCGGACCAGCGTCGACTTGCCGGCGCCGTTGGGTCCGAGCAGGCCGATTCGGGCTCCGGCCCGGATGCTGAGCGTGACCTCGTCGAGGACCGGCGGCGGCGTGTAGCCCGCCGCCGCATCTTCGAGCACCAGCAACGGATCCGGCGCACGCTCAGGCGCCGGGATCTCGAAGTCGAACGGCGTATCCACATGGGCGGGGGCGACCCGTTCCAGACGATCAAGCGCCTTGAGACGGCTCTGGGCCTGGCGTGCCTTGCTGGCCTTGGCGCGGAAGCGTGCTACGAAACGCTCGAGGTGCGCGACTTCCCGCTGCTGCTTCTCGAACAGCGACTGCTGAGTGGCGAGCCGCGCGGCCCGTTGCTCCTCGAATGAGGAGTAGTTGCCAGAGAAAAGCGTGACGCCGCCGCCCTCGAGGTGCACTACGTGCGTGATGCACGCGTCGAGCACCTCGCGGTCGTGGGATACGAGCAGCAACGTCCCCGGATAGCCGGCCAGCCAGCGCTCGAACCAGACGATCGCGTCCAGGTCCAGGTGGTTGGTCGGTTCGTCGAGCAATAGCAGGTCGGCGCGGCTCATCATCACCCGCGCCAGGTTCAGTCTCATGCGCCAGCCGCCCGAGAACTCGGCCACTGCCCGGTTCTCGTCGCCGCCTGCGAAGCCGAGGCCCGCCATCAGCGTCGCTGCGCGAGAGGGCGCCGTGTAACCGTC
>DATIRA010000333.1:0-4589 GCA_035470225.1 Steroidobacteraceae bacterium
GTCCGTCACCACGCGCTTGATCTTCTTGCGGCCCTTGCCGGACTGCCTCTTGTCGTCAGCCATGCGAATTCAAACCTCAGTCATGTCCAGGGAAGGATCAGGCCTTGCCCGGAGGTGCGTTCAACTTGACCGCGGCCTTGCGCGGTCCCTTGCGCGTGCGCGCGTTGGTGCGGGTCCGCTGACCCCGCATCGGCAGTCCCCGGCGGTGCCGGATCCCGCGGTAGCAACCGAGGTCCATCAGTCGCTTGATGTTGATCGCCACCTCGCGGCGCAGGTCACCCTCCACCACCAGCCTGGCGACCTGCGCACGCAGCGCCGCGACCTCGGCCTCGGTGAGATCCTTGACCTTCGTGTCGGGCGCGACCGACGCGCCTTCGCAGGCCTTCTCGGCCTGTGAACGACCGACGCCGTAAATGGCCGTGAGGCCCACCACGACGTGCTTGTTCATCGGAATATTGATGCCGGCGATACGCGCCATCTGAGGCTCACTCCGTCGCGCGAAAAGCGCGAAATAATATCAGAAAATACCCGTCTGCTCAATCAGCCGGGCGCTCAGCCCTGCCGCTGCTTGTGGCGCTTGTCGCTGCAGATCACGTAGACCACGCCGCGACGGCGCACCACCTTGCAGTTCTTGCAGATCCGCTTCACCGATGGACGAACTTTCATGCTGGGTCTCCCTGGCGCTCCCGGTCAGCGCAGCTGTCCGGAGCGGCCGTAGCCACGCAGGTTGGCCTTCTTCATGAGCCCCTCGTACTGGTGCGACATCAGGTGCGCCTGCAGCTGGGCCATGAAATCCATGATCACCACGACGATGATCAGGAGCGACGTTCCGCCGAAGTAGAACGGCACTCGGAACTGTGAAATCAGGATCTCCGGCAGCAGGCAGACCAGCGTCACGTACAGCGCGCCCCACACGGTCAGACGCGTGAGGACCTTGTCGATGTACTCGGCCGTCTGCTGGCCGGGCCGGATGCCGGGGATGAAGGCGCCGGACTTTTTCAGGTTCTCCGCGGTCTCCCGCGAGTTGAACACCAGCGCCGTGTAGAAGAAGCAGAAGAAGATGATCAGGCCCGCGTACAGGAGCATGTGCACGGGCTGGCCGATCGCGAGGCTCGCCGCGACGTTCTGCAGCCAGCCGAGGCGCTCGCTGGTACCGAACCAGCTCGCGATCGTCGCCGGGAACAGCAGCAGGCTCGAGGCGAAGATCGGCGGAATCACGCCGGACATGTTCAGCTTGAACGGCAGGTGCGTCGTGGTGCCTGCAAACACCCTGCGCCCCTGCTGGCGCTTCGCGTAGTTGACCGGAATACGTCGCTGCGCGCGCTCGACGAACACCACGAAGGCGGTGACACCGATCACCATCAGCACCAGGATCAGCGCGAAGGCGGGGTTGATCTCGCCGTTGCGCACCAGCTCGAGCGTGCCGCCGATCGCAGCCGGCAGCCCCGCCACGATGCCGGCGAGGATGATCATCGAGATGCCGTTGCCGAGTCCGCGCTCGGTGATCTGCTCGCCGAGCCACATCAGGAACATGGTTCCGGCGGTCAGCGTGATCGTCGCGAGGAACACGAACTGCGGCCCGGGGTTGAGCACGACGCCCTGGTTCTGGAAGGCCACGGCCGCACCGGCGCCCTGGAACGCCGCCAGCGCCACGGTCCCATAGCGCGTGTACTGGGTCAGCTTGCGGCGCCCGGCCTCCCCTTCCTTGCGCAGCGCCTGCAGCTGGGGCACGACCACGCCCATCATCTGCACGATGATCGATGCGGAGATGTAGGGCATGACCCCGAGCGCGAGGATCGACAGGCGCTGCAACGCGCCGCCCGAGAACATGTTGAACATGCTCAGGATCGTTCCCTGCTGCTCCTGGAAGAAGCGCGCGAGCGCGACCGGGTCGATGCCCGGCACCGGGATGAACGTGCCGATCCGGTAGACGATCAGGGCGCCGATCAGGAACAGGAACCTCTTCCTGAGCTCGGTCAGCCGGCTCGCCTCACCGAAGGCGGCTACGGCGCTCGTTGAGAGCGGGTTGGCCACGCGCTAATCCCCTGTACCTGCCGGGCCCTCAGCCCGACTCAACCGTGCCGCCAGCCGCCTCGATCGCGGCCCGGGCACCCTTGGTCACTGCAACGCCACGGACCGTGACCGGCCCGGCCACCGCTCCGGACAGGAAGATCCTGGCCCGCTCGGACTGCGCCGGGACGAGCCCGGCCTTCTTCAGCGTGTCGAGATCGACGACGCCACCGGCGACCTTGGCGAGCTCGCTGAGCCGGACCTCCGCCACCAGCGGCGAGATCTTCGAGCGAAAGCCGACCTTCGGCAGGCGACGCTGCAGCGGCATCTGGCCACCTTCGAAGCCGACCTTGTGGTAGCCGCCCTTGCGCGCGCGCTGACCCTTGACGCCGCGTCCGCAGGTCTTACCCTGCCCGGCCGAGGCGCCGCGGCCGACGCGGCGGCGGGGCTTCCTGGCTCCCGGAGCCGGCGAAATGCTGTTCAGCTTCATGATGTCCTCAGGCTTCTTCGACGCGGAACAGGTGCCGCGACGCGTTGATCATGCCGCGGATCTCGGGCGTGTCCGCGACCACCACCGTCTGGTGCATGCGACGCAGACCGAGTCCGCGCGCCGTCGCGCGATGACGGTGCAACTGCCCGTAGATGCTCCTGACGAGCGTGACCTTGACCTGCTTCGGTTCAGCGTTCTTGGTGGCCATGACACTCAACCCACGATCTCGGCGACGGTCTTGCCGCGCTTGGCCGCGATCAGCTCCGGCGCCGGCGCGCGCGCGAGCGCGGCGACCGTTGCGCGGACCACGTTGATCGGGTTGCGCGACCCGTAGCTCTTGGCGAGCACGTTACGCACTCCAGCGCACTCGAACACGGCCCGCATGCTGCCACCCGCGATGACGCCGGTGCCGTCGGCGGCCGGCTGCAGGTAGACCTTGGACGTGCCGTGCCGGCCCGTGACGGCGTAGTGCAGCGTCGAGTTGCGGAGGCTGACCGAGACCAGGTTCTTCCGCGCCTGCTGCATCGCCTTCTGGATGGCCACCGGCACCTCGCGGGCCTTGCCGTAGCCGAAGCCGACGCGGCCATTGCCGTCGCCCACGACCGTGAGCGCGGTGAAGCCGAACTGCCGGCCGCCCTTCACGACCTTGGCCACGCGGTTGACCGCCACCAGTTTCTCGATGAACTCGTCCGCCGCCGCGCCTTTGTCAACTCTCGCCATTGCTGCTCCTCAGATTCCTGCCGTGGCCCGGTTCAGAACTCGAGCCCGTGCTCGCGCGCCGCATCCGCCAGCGCCTTGACGCGGCCGTGGAAGCGGAAGCCAGAGCGGTCGAATGCAACCCGTGTGACGCCCTGCGCCTTGGCCCGCTCCGCGATCGCCTTGCCGACAGCGCGGGCCGCCTCGGCATTGCCGGTGCCCTTGAGTCCCGCGACGATGTCCTTCTGCAGCGTCGAGGCCGAGGCGACGACGTGCGACTGGGGGTCGAACACCTGTGCGTAGATGTGGCGCGGCGTACGGTGCACGCTCAGGCGCATCACGCGCAGTTCCTTGATCTTCGCGCGGCCACGGCGGGCGCGCTTTAGGCGACTGTCTCTTTTTTCCATGGTGCACCCTTACTTTTTCTTCGTTTCCTTGAGCTCGATGCGCTCACCGGAGTAACGAATGCCCTTGCCCTTGTAGGGCTCCGGCGCACGATAGGCGCGGATCTCGGCGGCCACCTGGCCGACCTGCTGCTTGTCGGCACCCTTGACCAGGACCTCCGTCTGCGACGGCGTCTCGATCGTGATTCCCTCCGGCGCCGTGTACACGACCGGATGGGAGAAGCCGAGCGTCAGGTTCAGGTTGCTGCCCTGGGCCTGCGCGCGATAGCCGACGCCGACCAGCTCGAGCTTCCGCTCGTAGCCGTTCGAGACGCCGCCGACGATGTTGGCGAGGTTCGAACGCAGCGAACCCGCATGCATCATCGACTCGCGGTCGCGCTGCGCCGGGACCACCCGCAGCGACTGCTCCTCCTGCACCACCGAGAGCCCGCGGCGCACCGGCACCTGCAGGGTCCCCTTGGCGCCCTTGACCGTCACAGCGTCCTCGGCCACGGTGGCCGTGACGCCCTTCGGCAGCGGGACCGGATTCTTTGCGACTCGTGACATTGCCTTATTCCTGCCTTGGCGAGCGCATCGTCAGCAGACGACGCAGAGAACTTCGCCGCCGTGCCCGGAGGCACGCGCTTCGCGGTCGGTCATCACGCCCTTCGAGGTCGAGACGATCGCGACTCCCATGCCGCCGAGCACCCGCGGCAGGTCGTCCTTGCCCCGGTACACCCGGAGGCCCGGACGGCTGACCCGCTCGAGCCGGTCGATCACCGGCTGACCCTGGTGGTACTTGAGCTTCACCGTGACCAGCGACTTGACGCCGTCCTGCGCCACCGCGAAGTCGTCGATGTAGCCCTCTTCCTTCAGCACCTTCGCCAGCGACAGCTTGATCTTCGAGGCCGGGCAGACGATCTCGGTCTTGCCCGAACGCTGTCCGTTGCGGATGCGGGTGAGAAAGTCGGCGATGGGATCCGTCATGCTCATTTGTTGCTCCAGTGCGC
>DATIRA010000334.1:0-5781 GCA_035470225.1 Steroidobacteraceae bacterium
CGCTGTACCCGGAACGGCTCGCGCTGCCGGCGGCGCTCGTGTACGCGGTGCTGCTGAAGCTGCTGTATCCGGTCGTCTGGGTCGCCAACCTGCTGGCCAACGGCGTGCTGCGGCTGCTCGGCGTGAGCCGCGAGAAGGCGAGCTCGACCTCGCTCAGCAAGGAGGAGCTGCGCACGGTCGTGGCCGAATCGAGCACCGTGATACCGCACCGGCACCAGCGCATGCTGATGAGCATCCTCGACCTCGAGCGCATCCACGTCGAGGACATCATGGTGCCGCGCCACGAGATCTACGGCATCGACGTCTCGGACGACTGGGACGACATCGTCGACGAGCTGCGCGACGGTCGCCACACGCGCATCCCGGTCTACGACGGCAGCCTCGAGAACATCATCGGCGTGCTGCACATGAAGCAGGTCGCCCGCCTGCTGGCGCGCGGCGAGTTCGACCGCGCGCACCTGGTCGCGCTGGCCCGCTCCAGGGAGCCGTATTACGTTCCGGAGGGGACGTCGCTGAACAATCAGCTGCTGAACTTCCAGCGCCAGCGCAGGCGGGTAGCCTTCGTGGTCGACGAGTACGGGGACATTCAGGGGCTCGTCACGCTCGAGGACCTGCTCGAGGAGATCGTCGGCGAGTTCACTTACGACGCGACCGCGCTGCACAAGGACGTCCACAAGGAGCGCGACGGAAGCTTCGTCGTCAATGCAGCGGCGAGCGTGCGCACGCTGAACCGCAAGATGGGCTGGAGCCTTCCGACCAGCGGGCCGCGCACGCTGAACGGCCTGATCATCGAGTACCTCGAGAATATCCCCGAGCCAGGCACCAGCATGCGCGTCAACGACTACTCGCTCGAGGTGCTGCAGACCGGCGACAACGCGGTGAAGACGGTGCGCCTGAAGCACATCGTGCCGCCCGGGCCGACCGTTTCAGAAGGCCCGGGCTAGCGCGTCGTCGAGTCGCGCCACGCCGCTCACGGCGAGCCCCTCGATCGGATGGCGGGGCAGATTCGCGGCCGGGACCACCGCCCGGCGGAACCCCTGCTTGGCGGCCTCGCGCAGCCTCTCATCGCCGAATGGCACCGGTCGCACCTCGCCGGTCAGGCCGAGCTCGCCGAAGCAGACCAGGTCCGTTGGCAACGGCCGGTCACGCTGACTCGAAACGACGGCCAGCACGGCCGGCAGATCCGCCGCCGTCTCACCGATCCGCACACCGCCCACGACGTTGACGAACACGTCCGAGCCCGCGGTCGAGACCCCGGCGTGTCGGTGCAGTACCGCGAGCAGCAGCGCGAGACGCCCCGACTCGAAACCGACCGCGACGCGGCGTGGATTGAGGCCCTGGGACTCGTCCATCAGCGCCTGCACCTCGACCAGCAGCGGGCGGCTGCCCTCGCGGGCGACAGTGACCACGCTGCCCGCCACCGGACGCTCGTGCCGCGACAGGAAGATCGCCGAGGGATTGCGGACCTCCTTCAGCCCCTGCTCGGCCATCGCGAAGACGCCGATCTCGTTGCTGGCGCCGAAACGGTTCTTGACCGCGCGCACGACCCGGAAGCGGCTGCCCGGGTCGCTCTCGAAATACAGCACCGTGTCGACCATGTGCTCCAGGATTCTCGGCCCGGCAATCTGGCCTTCCTTGGTCACGTGACCGATGATCAGCACCGCGGTCGCCGAGTCCTTGGCATACCGCACCAGCCGGGAAGCGCTTTCGCGGACCTGCACCGCCGAGCCCGCAGACGACTCGCTGGCTTCCGTCTGCATCGTCTGGATCGAATCAACGACCAGCACCCTGGCGCGGGCGGCCTGCGCCTCGTCGATCACCGACTCCACCCGGGTCTCGGCGAGCAGTCGGAGCGCCTTCGAGGTCACGCCGAGCCGGCCCGCGCGCAGCGCCACCTGGCGGACGGACTCCTCTCCGGACGCGTAGAGCACCTGGTGTTGCCGACTCAGCGCTTCGGCGGCCTGCAGCAGCAACGTGGACTTGCCGATTCCGGGGTCGCCGCCGAGCAGCACTACGGACCCCGCGACGAGTCCGCCACCGAGCACGCGGTCCAACTCCGCGATGCCGGTGACGGCCCGGGCCTCATCGTCGCCGGTGATCTCGGATACTGTCCTGCTGCCCGTGGCAGCCCCGGTCCGCCCGGGGCGCGGGGCGGACACAGCTGCGGCCAGCTCAAGCGTGTTCCAGGCGCTGCAGGCCGGACACTGGCCCTGCCACTGGGGTGTCTTGGCTCCGCAGGCTCCGCAGACATAGGTGGCTTTGGTGCGCGCCATGGGCTCCAGGGCCGGGTCCGGCTTCCAATCGTTCGGGCCGGGATGCTAGCACGGGGTGCGGCCGGCCCCGGATGTGTGACGCCGGCGGCAATTCGGGCCATCGGGCGGCGCTTATACTTCGCCGCGTACCATGCGCTCAACCGCCGAGAAGACGCTGGTGCCGACGGGCACCGGCAGCGGGCCGCGGCCCGGAGCACCGGCCTGTGCGGCCGGCGCTCGGCTGGGCCGCTACGAGCTGCTGCAGGAACTCGGCCACGGCGCGATGGGGGTCGTCTATCGCGCCCGCGATCCGATGATCAACCGCGAGGTGGCACTGAAGGCCATACCGCTGGCACTCGAGTTCGAAGGCCGTGAGCTCGAGGACGCCCGCCGGAGGTTCTTCCGCGAGGCGGAGATGGCAGGCCGGCTCAATCACCCGCACATCGTTACGATCCACGACGCGGGCGAGGACTCCGGGACGGCGTACATCGCGATGGAACTGTTGCGGGGCGTACACCTG
This sequence comes from Steroidobacteraceae bacterium, assembly GCA_035470225.1. Taxonomy (GTDB): domain Bacteria; phylum Pseudomonadota; class Gammaproteobacteria; order Steroidobacterales; family Steroidobacteraceae; genus DATIRA01. The sequence continues at coordinate 2,773 of DATIRA010000334.1, forward strand.
GTCGAGTTCACGGAACCGAGCCGCCTGCTGCCGCCGGCCATCGCGATCGAGATCGTGGCGCGGCTCGCCGGCGCGCTGCACTACGCGCACCAGAACAGCGTGGTCCATCGCGACATCAAGCCTGCCAACGTGATGTTCGACCGTCCCAGCGGCGAACTGAAGATCACGGACTTCGGGATCGCACGCCTGACGGACGCGGGCCGCACGCGTACCGGGATCGTGCTCGGCACGCCCTCGTTCATGTCGCCGGAGCAGCTGCAGGGCCGCCCGGTCACGGGCGCCTCGGACTTGTTCTCGCTGGCCGTGACGCTCTACCAGCTGCTGACCGCACAGCTGCCGTTCCGGGCGGACTCGATGCCGCAGCTGATGCTGCGGATTGCGCAGGACTCCCATCCGCGCCTGTGCACCACCCGGCCCGGCTTGCCGGCGCGGCTCGATGGGTTCCTCGACCGCGCGCTCGCAAAGGACCCGGCGGACCGCTTCGGGAGCGGCGCGGCGTTCGCGCAGGCGCTGCGCGACATCAACACGCGGGCGGGAAGCTGAGGCATGTATCTCAGGGGTAAGCTCGACTGCGTCGGGATGAGCGATACCGGGCGCGTGCGGGAGCACAACGAGGACACGATCGGCACCGACCCGGGCATCGGCCTCGTGGTGCTGGCGGACGGCATGGGAGGCTACAAGGCGGGCGAAGTCGCGAGTGGCATCGCGGTCCGCACAGTCATGGGCCTGATCAAGGACGCGGTGGACCGCGAGGATCTGGGCACCACGGATGCGCAGACCGGTCTCAGCCGCCCGGGCATCCTGCTGCGCGATGCGATCCAGCGCGCGAACAAGATCATCTACCAGACCGCGAAGACGCAGGCTCACTGCGAGGGCATGGGAACGACGGTGGCCGCGGGACTGTTCTTCGACGACCGACTGACCATGGCCCACGTCGGCGACTCGCGCGTCTATCGCGTGCGGGGCGGACGGATCGAGCAGCTCACGCGGGATCACTCGCTGCTCGAGGAACTGATCGCACGCGGCTTCTACACGCCCGAGGAGGCGCAGAGGGCCGCGACGCGAAATTATGTCACTCGGGCGCTCGGCGTCGAGACGACTGTCGACGTGGAAATCACCGAGATACCAGTGGCCAGGGACGACGTGTTCCTGCTTTGTTCCGACGGCCTCTCAGATATGGTCGAGGACGAGGACATTCAGTTAACCGTCAACACCTTTGGTGATAATCTCGAAAAGCTTGCGAGGCAGCTGGTGCTGCTCAGCAACGAGAATGGCGGTCGCGATAACGTCTCGCTGGTGCTGGTCCGGGTAATGGAGAGCTTTCCCGCGCGGCGCGGCGTATTCGACCGGGTCCTGAGACTGTTTGGCTGACGGAAACTGGGGCAATAGCATGGCCAGACTGGTTCTGAGCCTCGATGAGCAGGTGCTCGCCGAGTACAACATGAGCAGGGAGCGGTATACGGTCGGCCGCCTGCCGGACAACGACATCCGGATAGACAACCCCGCGGTCAGCGGCCACCACGCGCTGATCATCAACATCCTCAACGACTCGTTCCTCGAGGACCTGAACAGCACCAACGGCACTTACGTCAATGGCAGGCTGATCAAGAAACACGCGCTGCAGCACGGCGACCTGATCACGGTCGGCCACCACTCGTTGCGGTTCATCGACGGCGACCTCGAGGAACCGGAAGACGAGTTCGAGAGGACGATGGTGATAGGCGCGAGCGAAGCCGCCCGGCTCAAGATCCCACCCACTCCGCCGCCCGCACCGCCCCCCGCAGCGCAGGCCGCGTCCGGCTGGAAGCTGCCCGGAGCGCTGCCGAAGGCGAAGCTGCAGGTGCTCAATGGTCAGTTCGCGGGCCGCGAGCTCGAACTGGTCAAGACGCTGACGACGCTCGGCCGCCCGGGAGTGCAGGTTGCCGCGATCACCCGTCGCGCCGACGGGTATTACATCGTGCACGTAGAGAGCGGTCGCGCCGGCGACTATCCGCTGGTGAACGGTACGCCGATCGGACCGCAGGCGCACCGGCTGCAGGACAATGACGTCGTCCAGCTGGCCGGCGTGAAGATGGGCTTCTTCAGCGAGGCCGGCTAGCGCAGGTCGTGTTGCACGCGCTGGCTGACGCCGCAGATCAGCTCGTAGGGTATCGTCCCGGCCCGGCGCGCGAGTCCCTCGACCGGCAGGTCGCGGCCCCAGAGCGTGACAGGATCACCGACCGCGACCAGCGGCAGGCCCGTGACGTCCAGCGCGATCATGTCCATCGACACCATGCCTACCAACGGGACGCCCCGACCGTTGACGTGCACCGTCGTTCCGGACGGCGTACCACGCGGGTAGCCGTCGCCATAGCCGACCGCAGCCACCGCCATCCGGGTCTCCCGCAAGGCGCGCCAGCATCCGCCGTAGCCGACCGTCTCGCCCTCGCGAACCGTCTTGACCGCGATGACCTCGGTCTCGAGCGCCATTGCCGGTTGCAGGCCGATCTCAGGGCCTGAGCCTTCCGGGAACGGCGAGATCCCGTAGAGCATCAGCCCCGGCCGCACCCAGTCTGCATGGGTGCGGGGCCAGGCGAGCACGGCCGCGGAGTTCGCGATGCTCCGGCTGCCGGGCAGACCCTCGGTTAACCGCTCGAAGGTCGTGACCTGGGCCGGGGTCATGACGCCCTCGCGATCATCGGCGCAGGCGAGGTGGGTGACCAGGGTCGGATCCGCTTCGACGCCGGGCACGCTTCGCAGGCGGGCATAGGCTTCGGCGAACTGCTCCGGCCTGAAGCCGAGCCGATTCATGCCAGTGTCGATCTTTATCCAGGCAGAGAGGCTGCGTCCGCCGAGACGGCCCTCGAGCAGCTGCAGCTGCTCGAAGCTGTGGATCATCAGGTCGAAGCGATGCTCGAGCGCCGCGTCGAGCTGCTCCGCGCCGAACACGCCCTCGAGAAGCAGGATCCGGTGACCGAACCCGGCGGCCCTGAGCGCCAGGCCCTCCTCGATCCGCGCCACCGCGAATGC
>DATIRA010000335.1:0-6388 GCA_035470225.1 Steroidobacteraceae bacterium
CCGTCGAAGAACAGCTGGTTGAAATCGAGGTTCAAGGTCCAGGCATCGTCGCTTGAGCTGTCCTTCAGCATCGGGCTGAACCGGCAGCTCTCGAGGTTGTTCGCGTCGCACTCGGAGCCGGCGATGCTGTAGTCGCTGTAGTAATAGGCGCCCTTGATGTCCATGAAGCCGAGGCCAGAGAACTGGCCCCTGAGGCCGAGCACCGCATTGTCCCAGCGGGTACGAACGCCGATCCCGTTCAGCGGGTTCTTGTCGTTGTTCTCGTCGAGCTCCTTGTCGCGTGCATACATGCCGATCAGCGTCGCGTTCCAGTCCGGGCTGGGCGTGAAGCTCAGCTGGCCGACGTAGTTGCCGTCATTGGTGTTCAGGTCGCCGGTATTGAACTCGGCGCCCTGGAAGTAGCGCGCCAGCGAGACCCAGGCGAAGTCCCAGCGCAGCTGGCGATCGAGCGCCGAGCCCTGTAGCAGCACGCCCGAGGAGTTGTCGCGGTCGATATAGCGTGACTTGCCCTGCGTGAACGGGTCGAACATGCCCCAGTCGTTGCTGCCGATGGTGGCCGAATCGAGCCAGTCCAGCCCTGGCGTGATGCGGGCCCAGACGCCGCGCAGCTTCACGTACTGGGCCGACCGCTCGTCGTTTTCGAACGAGCCAAAGCCACCGTAGTTGGCCCAGAAATTCTGGTTGAAGCGGCTCTTCAGGCGTCCGCCGATCTCGACCTGCTTGGTGACCTGCGAGTTGAACATCAGCTCGAACTCGATACCCTGGCCCTGGTCACCGCCGGCCTCGCCGGGCGTCGTCTCGGCGTTGTTGTACAGCGCGTTCTCGAAACGCCGGTTGCCGTCCAGGAACTTGGCGTAGATGGTCCCGAACCACTTCAGCTGCCCGAGGCTCGAATCCTGCGCCTGGCCGGCCGCCGGGACCGTGCTCAGGATCGCGGCGACCGCAGCCGACAGCGTTGCGTTGCGAAGCTTCATGGTCATCCCCTTAAGGCTCGCCGCCACCTGTTATTTGCGCACCATCGTCAGCGTGGCCGGCTTGACCGACTCGCCTTCGGGGCCGCACTCGTATTTCAGCATGTCGTACTGGGCCTGCGCCTCCTCGGCCGCCCCGGTGCCCTTGCCGGCCAGGATGTCCATCACGTGCGGGTCGCAGTTGCCGTCGTTGCCGCCACCGAAGCGGTGCTGGCCCTCGTACTCGTTCACCTTGCGGGTCAGCAGGTCGGACTTGTCCGGGAAACCCTCGTTCGACTGCACCACGACCTGGTAGCCCCAGGTGGCGGGATCGCCGCCGCCGAGGTCGTCGAGCTTGACCTTGCCGCTGATCGTCCTGCCCGCGCCGCTGGTGCGCCGCGGCACGACGATGTCGGAGGCCAACTCCGCCGCCTTGGTCTTGATCTCGGCTCCGACGCGCGAGGCGGGCTGCGGCGAGAGGATCACGACCTTCTCCCAGGCGCTCTCGGGTGCGAAGGCGATGTTCAGGCCCGGCAGGCTGCCGGTATGCCCACTGCCCGCAACCCCGTCCTTGTCGATGAAGATGAAGATCATCTGCGTCGCGAAACCGACCCCCATGCCCCAGGGATCATTGAGCCGCTGGTTCATCGTGACCTTGAAGTCCGGGTTGTTGCCACCGGTGACCTCGAACTCCACGAGGTCGAACGAGCCCGGCGCGTAGGCCGCATCGGTCGGGTAAATGTAGTTCCCGGGGCCCTTGTCGTCGCCGGCCGGATCCATGAACTTGACGCCGTCGGCATGGGCGGCTCCTGCGAGCGCGAGTCCCGCCGCCAGCGCACAGATCGAAACGCGAGACTTCTGGTTCATGGTCATCTTGTCCTCTCTTTGTATTCCCGTTCGGTCCCCGGCTGGGGCCCCGTCCTCATCCCTTCACTCCGCCGGCCGTCAGGCCCGACACGAGGTACTTCTGCAGGAACAGGAACAGCACGACGATCGGCAGCGATACGATGATCGACCCGGCCGCGAAGTAACCCCATTGCGAGGTGAAACCTCCCACGAAGAATTTCAATCCGACCGGCGCCGTGTACTTCACCTCTTCCTCGAGGAAGGTCGCCGCCAGGATGAACTCGTTCCAGCCGGTCATGAACGAGAACAGCGCGGTCACCGCCACGGCCGGCTTTGCCAGGGGCAGGATGATCCTGAAGAAGATCGTCTGCCGCGAGGCGCCGTCCATGATGGCCGACTCCTCAATCTCCAGCGGGATCGTATCGAAGTATCCCTTCAGCATCCATACGCAGAAGGGTATCGCCGTGACGGAATACACCAGCACCAGCCCCAGGAACGAGTTCCCGAGCTTCAGCCAGCTGACGATGATGATGTACAGCGGCACCAGCAGCAGCGTGCCCGGGAACATCTGCGAGATCAGGAAGGACAGCATGCCCTGGCGCCGCCCGGGGAACGAGAAGCGGGAGAACGCGTAGGCCGCTGTGCAGGCCAGGAACACACCCAGCACCGTCGTGGCGGACGCGACGATCGCGCTGTTCAGGATCCAGCGCAGGAACGGCTGCTCAGTCAGCACGTCGGTGAAGTTCTGCAGCGACAGCGTCTCCGGCCACGGAATGATGGCCCGCAGGCGGTCCAGGAAGCCCGGGTCCGGCGGGACGTCCGAGAAGGCCAGGTTCTGGGTCCCGGAGAAGGCGACGCTGAACACCCAGAGCACCGGGTAGATCGCGAGTAGCGTGAACGTGATCAGCGCCGCGTGCAGCAGCAGGTGCGGGCGGTCCTTGCGCTGGAGCTGTTTACTCATTTGTGCATGGCCTCGGTGGCGCGGGTCACGCGGGTCTGGAACACGCCGTAAACCAGCAGGATCATGAAGATCACGACCGAGTAGGCCGCGGCGTAGCCATAGCGGTATTCCTCGAAGGCGATCTTGTAGGCCTTGGTGACCAGGATCTCGTTGGCGCCGGCCGGCTCGCCGCCCGAGACCAGGTAGATGATGTTGAACATGTTGAAGGTCCACACCACCGACAGGATCACGGCCGGTATCAGTGTCGGCTTCAGCAGCGGCAGCGTGATCCGCCAGAACTGCTGCCAGCGGCTGGCGCCCTCGACCGTCGCGGCCTCGTACATGTCCTGGGAGATGGACTGCAGGCCGCCGAGGATCACCACCATCATGAACGGAAAGCTCAGCCAGCCGTTCGTCGCGAGACCGGTCATGAACGAGGCGAATACGCCGTCGAACCAGGCCACCGGCTCGCCGCCAAACATCTGGATGGCCTGGTTGATCGCACCGAACTGCTGGTGAAACAAAGCCTTCCAGATCAACGCCGTGATGTAGTTCGGGATCGCCCAGGGCAGGATCAGCAACACGCGGTACACCGGCTTGAAGCGCAGGCCCGGCGTGTTCAGCGCCAGCGCGAGCAGCATGCCGAGTGTCACGCCGACCGTCACATTGGAGACGGTCCAGCAGACCGTGATGAACAGCGTCCAGTAGAAGTTCTGGTAGTTGATCACCCAGCCGACGTCGGTGTGCCTGGCGACCTGGACGTCGCCGAGGATGTCGATGTAATTCTGCAGACCGACCCAGATCTCGCTGAGCGGCAGGTTGGTGTTGAAGATCGTCTGCCCGGTGAACGACAGCACGATCCCGTAACCGAACGGGAAGAACACCAGGACCAGCATGCCCAGCATCGCCGGCGTGACGTAGGCATAGGCGTGGCGATGCTCGGCCACGGTGTTCTTCAGGCGCCGCGCGAGTCCCAGCGCGAAGAAGGCCAGGATGCCGGCGCCCAGCGCCCAGTTACCCCAGAGCGCCCTGGCGAGCGGGCGGCGGAATTCGTCCGTTGCAGCCGCCTCGGCGGCAGCAACGGCCGAGCCGTCGGGCGCGAGCAGCCCGCGTGGCCGCTGGAACACGTCGACGTCCCAGGTGTTGACCGAGTCGCTGAACGTGCCGCCGATTCTCGCGCGAAGCTCCCGGAACGCCTCGCCGACCAATTCGTTTCCGTCGGCAGCGAGCTGCTCGATCGAGGACACGCTGCGCACCGCGTACCAGTACCAGGCCGCCGAGAACAGCCCGAGCGCGACCAGGAACAGCGTCCAGCGCAGCGCCCGCGACGGCTCGCTGCCGGAGCGGTTCAGTACCAGCGCCAGCACCAGGAACAACGCGACCGGGAGGACCACCAGCGGCAGCAGTCCGGGACCTGCGCCCGCCGCAGCCGGAACCTCGGCCAGCGGAGCCTCGTGCTGCACGAAGCCCGCGATGGCGCCGTCGACCAGGTAAGGCACCGTGATTCGCACCCGGCCCGGGGCCGGACGATTCACGTCGATCTGCGGCTTACGGTATACGCCCTCGGCCGAATTCGTGTCCGCGGCCGCGCGCAGCTCCTGGCCCAGGTCGTAGAGCCATTTCTCCTCCTTGCCGAGCCGCCGCGGCAGCTCGCCCTTCGTGTCCGCGGCATGCGTGGACGCGAGCAGCCTGGCGCCGGCCAGGCGCACGACCCGTATCTGGTCATCGCCCGGCGAGTTCGCGGTCCAGTCCGAGATTCCGGCCTGCAGCGCTGCCGGGTCGTCGGGTCTCGCGGCCAGCATGCCGGCGACGTAATCCGCGAGCGCACTGCCCTCGATGATCGCGATGCGCGACTGCTGGTCCGCGACCAGCTCGTCCCGGGCCTGGCCATGGAACCATCCGCCGAGCAGGCCGGCAACGAGCAGCGCGAGCAGCAACCCGAGCGCCGGGGGCTGTAGCAGGAACCCGAGCGCCCGTCGGGCGGGGGTCTCGACGACCTCGCGCGACTTGACTGTCGGTTCCGCCAGCTCGCTCACGACGGCTCCCCCGCGGTCGGATCAGCGACCCTTGCGCAGCTTCGCGATGTTGCCCTCGACCGTCTGCTGGGCCTCCTTCAGCGCCACTTCCGGCGTGGCCGAGCCCTTGACGATCTTGTTCATAGCGGTCGTCACCGGTGACCACATCAGCGTCATCTCGGCGTAGTTCGGCATCGGCACGGCCGTGTCGAGCTGCTTGCGGAAGCCGCTCAAGGTCGGGTTGTTGGCGACCTTCGGATTGTCGTAGACGCTCTTGTTGGTCGGCAGCTGACCACCCTCGAGCGCCAGCACCAGTGCCGCATCGCTGGAAATGAGGTACTCGGCGAATTCGTACGCCTGCTCCTTGTGCTTCGACCCGGCCGAGACGTACACCCCCTCGACCGTGAGCCAGGGACGCATCGGCTTGCCGCCCGCCTCGTCCACGGTCGGCAGCGGCGCGATGGCGTACTTGACCTTGTCCTGCACCTCGCCGAGGAACCAGGGCCCCGAGAACACGATCGCGGCCCGGCCCTCGTTGAACAGGCTCGCGATCAGCGTCGAGGAAGGATCCGCCGGCAGTATCCCGTCCTTGCGGTACCAGTCGAGCATGGTCTTGACCGCCGCGATGTTCTGCGGCGAGTCGATCGTCGGGACCGGACCCGGGCCGAACACCTGCCCGCCGAACGCGTTCATCAGCGCGGCATGGAAGAAATAGTTCGAGTACTCGTAGGCGAGCCCGAACCGTCCGGTCGAGGCGTCCGTCATGCTCTTGGCCAGCTTGACGAGCTCGCCGGTGGTCTTCGGCGGCGCCTTCACCAGCGCCGTGTTGTAGATCATCGCGATGCTCTTGTAGTTGAGCGGCAGGCCGTACACGGTGTCCCGGTAGGTCATCGCCTGCATCATGCCCGGCACCAGCTTCGCGGTGACCGCATCGTCCAGGAAGAAGTCGATCGGCTCGATCGTCTGGCCGGCCTCCACCCAGCCGCCGAGACGGTCCTGCGCGAAGATGAACACGTCCGGTCCCTTGCCGCGCGGCACCGAGGCGGTGATCTTGTCCGCGTAGGCGTCGTAGGGCACGGCGAGCGTCCTGACCGCGACGTCCTTCTGGCTCGCGTTGTAGTTCGCCACCACCTTCTCGAAGGCCGCCTTCTCGTCGCCGCGATAGGCGTGCCAGACGGTGAGCTCGGTCGCGGCCTCGGCCGGCAGCAGCATGCCGAGCAGCAGCGTCGCTCCCGCCGCGAGGCTGGCGAGTAGACCGCGCATCGGGCTGTTCGTATCGGGTCTCATCACTCCATTGCTCCTTCGGCAGCACCTGGGACCGGGCTCACCCGGGCAGGCGCTGCTCCGTCTCGGGATCGAAAAGATGCAGCGCATCGGCGTTCAGGACCAGGTCGATCTGCTCGCCGAAGCCGGGAATCCGGTGCGCGCCGAGCTTCGCGATGATCATGTCCTCGCCGCAACGCAGGTGCACGATCACCTCGTGGCCGATCGTCTCGACGATCTCGACCGAACCACCGACCTGCGCCGTGTTCTGCCAGGGGTGGACGCCGTCCTCGCCGACGTGCTCCGGCCGCACGCCGAGCAGGACCTCGCGGCCGGCATGCGGCCGAACGCCGGCGCGCCATCGCTCGACCACC